>MPNB01000169.1 GCA_002238805.1 Rhodothermaceae bacterium bin80
CAACTTGCCACTCAGGACTGAGTCTCAAGGTGTATCGCATCATTAAATCTATTATGGTGTCTTGCATGGAAATGATTAAATTTGGTTTACCCAAATTTAATCATTCCACACGAATCGTGATAGAACCAAATAGTTTGGGGCTGAGTTGTTTCCGTATATCCTGTGATCGTGTACAGTGCGTTGGTTGTTCGGTCCGTTCGGGCAATATTGAGTCAGCTGGGGCACGGTCTATTCAGTGGGTAAGGGAGAGATCATGTATGTCGCTGCTTTGCGCGATACTTGTCGCCGTATGTGAACGGCGGGGACAGTCTTGGGCCGGATCTGATATTCCATAAGACGGCAGGCAAATACGCGGGGCATGTTTTTGCCGGAACGGTCTTGTACATGCAGATGAATTCGGCATTTTACCAAGCTCCACCTGACGATCATCTTCATCGAAATAGCTGTTCCAGTGCATTGCGCTGTTCTGCATGTTTTTTGGGATTTTTTCGCTTTAATCTCTCTAAATTGAGCAGTTTCCAGCGAACTGCAGGCAGTTCTGCAGCCTCGGGCAATCCAATCAATCCGAAATCTGGCGCAGTATCGTGGAGTGAGAGCAGGAAGGTTGCAACCGCGCCCGTAAGCCGTGACGCAATATCGGTCTGCAGATATCGCCCCGTTTCGATCAGTGTTTCAAGAGGTATTTTCTTTTGGGTCATTCCCACGAAGCGGTCGTCGTACCAGTCGTTCTGCAGTGGCTTCGTTGGTGCTAGCAATTCGTGTATCGGCCGGCGTGAACACGCGACATAGACCATGAACACACGGAAGAGGTCGTCTGTCAGCCCCTTGTCTTCATAAAGTACCATAACATCAAATAGATCACGTGGATGCTGACGGTCAAGTGCCGCAGATATCTTGCCGGCGTACACATCCTCAAAGGACGCCACATTCATTTCTATTGACTTGAATTGTTTTGTTGCGGTCTTGGATGTCATTATTGTGCGTGGAGGGAGTACTGTGCCCCGCACCACCGTGGATGTCTCAATCTTGATTAACGTCTCTCCTTGTATCACAAAGATTCGCGGATTACTGATTCTTCCTACACTTGCGCGTTTGGCCGTGATTCCAGAATGTCGGTCCATGATCAATGCGGCGATACGGTCGAGTGCGCTATCAATTTCCTTGAGTGACGACGAACGGTCGGCTACCGGCAGCCACAAGAGATCAATATCTACTGAGAGCCGTGGCATGTTCTGATAGAACATGTTGATGGCCGTGCCGCCCTTGAGTGCAAATGCTGATTCCTCCGCGACATTTGGTAGCACATCCATCAGCAGGTGAGCCTGTGCAAGATAATCAGAAGATGCAGTCATCTTCGTATGAAGTATCCACGAAAAATTCTGGAAGGGAGATGTGGTAGGTGGGATGGAACTTTCCGCCTGGAACTAGCGCACGCGGTCCGCTGCCGAAGTCAATCTGATCTGTGTCCAGATATTTTCGCCAGGGATGTTGGTATAGATCCGCAAAAACGAAAAATAGCCGCCGAACCTTGACACTGCGACAGGCCGTTAAGAGCGTCATGAGAAGCTCTGGTCGCAGCGTTATCAAGCTTTGGAAGTACAGTTCTACATATTCGAAGTCTGAATCTCCCTGTAATTCAGCAATCAATTCAAGAATTGCACGTTCTGGACACGATGCTTTGATGGGCCAGCGCCAAATATCCACGGCCCATTCTTTTCGGTAGTTAAGAGGATGGGCGTCAACAATTCCGACTGGATTGTCTCCGAATAGCTTGGATCCGTGTAAGATGATCTTATCTGTTGTCGGAAGGCGCTTGAGCCAAGAAGGTGCACTGCCGTAGAAATGAACACGCTGTCCTTCTCCCATCATTATATAGTGGGCGTAGCCAGCATAATCCAGAGCATTTTTCCCACCCAAGTGCACATCGCAGTCCATGAGCTGCTGAAGTGATACGAGAACTGCCTTCCAAGATAGTTTGTCAGACTCAACGCGGTTCGGGAGTGGACGCCGATACACTCCGCGAATGATACGTTCAATCCATCCCTGATTGACGTAGTTGTGTATGGACTTTGGGTCAATTCTCCTAGCCCTGAGCCACGCCGTATCCACAATGAATCCTGGCGGGAGCGCATCAAGGAGAGGCTTTAATCTAGGTGTTCTTGAATAACTCATAGCCATCAAAGATCAATATTTTCGAAAATTAACATTGAAAAATGTTCAATAATATGGCTGTTAGCCATTAAAATTAGACAAAGATAAAATTGTTTCCCTCCTGAATCTCTGTGGTGTTTCACCTTATGTCACACGGTCACTTGGGTATTAAATATCTGCTTCCGCCCTCCGTACTGTGGTTCGGGGTTATGCAGTTTCAACTGATTGGCCTCGAATGAGGGGCCAGTCTATAATTCGTGTTCTTACCACATCCTTGACTGCGCTCGGGCATCTCGTGTGTGTATTCAGATTGATTTAGAGCATCTGACCTAGTTTGTAGGCATTGGATAGCCGTGATCAAGGCCTCTTGCCAGCTACTCTTATTATTTATGTCGAGTGGTATCCTGGTCGGAGCGTATCAGGGATGGTTTTTGATTTTAGTGTTTTTAGATGGCTAACAACCATCGAAATAGTATAATATCGAAATATCCGGAAGAATACACTTTCAAACCTAAATCACCATGGCATCTAGGTGAGCGAGTGTTCTCGGTTATACTTATGCTTTTTCGTACAGGATAGTTTCGGAAAATCAGATCACACGCTCGTCAGGTGTACATCGGTTTTTGGATTCTCCCCGAAATTCTTCAGCAGTCTTTGCAATAAGTTCTGACAGAAGGTAATCATATGCGACAAATGACGTACCCTACTAGCCCAGACGCTCATGTTGGCTACTGTGTGCTGGCAGGCATGGACCTGGGGGGGGGGAGAATTGTTGTTCAGCAAGCGGCTACCAACCTCGGAAGCCGCAAGGATCGGTCTTGTGGACGTTCATGCTGTTTTTAGCCATTAGTGCAGTGATGCAGAGTTGTATTAGGAGAAAAGGGGAAGATCAGCAAGGGAAATACATTCTTATGGATGTCTGGCACACACGGAGAACGCCTGATTGACTCGACTAGAAAGAACCTGATCGAAAAGGGCTTGGTAGATTGTATGGTGTCCCTTCCCGGGCAGCTTTTCTACACAATTCAATCCCGGCATGTTTATGGTTTCTGTCACGTGAACGTAAGCGACACTAAGGTATCTTACTTTATTGATGCGCGTAAACTGGGTCGGATGGTAACCCATCTTCGCCACTCCGTTTGACGAGTTACTGATTTCGGTGCTCATTTTCCCCATTTTTCCGTCTAAAAGGGCCGATTTTGCCCCGAATTCATGCGTTTTGACCCAAATTTCGCGGGTTTTTT
>MPNB01000018.1 GCA_002238805.1 Rhodothermaceae bacterium bin80
AACCCGCTGTAGGACTGGACTGCACATGAGGGATGGGTAACCTGGAATCTACCTCAACCAACCCGGAAAATATGCGAAAATCATCTCGCTTGTAGCCCCAATCGGGAAGGCGAACTCGCAGATTCCGGCTCACACCGGAAATCCTGACTCCGCACAACCAAAGACGCACATTGTAGCCTTGGGGAAACTTATAATGAATAATATGGGACCAGCAGCACTTTGTCACGGGATCGGTGGAGGTATTACTGTGGCACTTGAGATGCTGTAGTTTTCGAGGGACAGGAGAACAATAGCTCCATTGGTTGCTCAAACATGAATAAGTGGTGCGCCCTGACGGGTTGCCATCTTCAGTTCGGGTTCCGTACCAGGGTTAACGATTCCCCATCCGCTCAAGTCCAGGTTTTTCCCGGCCAGGTCAAGCGTTGCCGCAAATTTCTCGGGTGCAGAAAGAGCCACATCCCCATTGAAGGCCTGGATCCTGATATTTTGGGTTTCCTCCACTCCCACCTTAACATCGCCATTTGAGGACTTGAGCATAAGGCTTCCCATGATCTGCCCGATTTGTATATCACCATTTCTCAGGTTCACGTTTGCGTGGGCCTCAATCAATCCGGTTTCAATGTCTCCTTTACTTGTCGCTTTTGCTGTCACGAATGCACCTTTGAGGTGCTCGGCGATGATGTTTCCCTCAGATGTCTGCAACGAGATTTCACGGGATGTAGCCACATTCTCCAAAATGATACTTCCCCTGCCGGTTTTGGCAAACACAGACTCGCCTTTCAAGTGTTCTGCACTAATGTTTCCGCTGGAAGATTGCAAATCAACTTGGCGCATAGCGGAAACGAGACCAATTGCCATATTACCCTGAGTCGTTTTAACCGAGACAAGTTCTGCTTCAATCCGGTCCGCGGAGATATTGCCACCTGATGTTCTGATTTCAAGATCATTGCCGGCGGCAACCAGTCCAAGGATCATAGGGCCATTCACGGTGCGAGCGATCAGAGACGAAGCGTCAATCTGGTTTGTTATGATGCTTCCGTCTGAGGATTGTAGCGTGAGGATCTCACTGGAAGCGATGTCCTGCACCCTGATATTGCCGTTAGTAGATCTTACCGACACGGATGCACCTTGAATCTGCTGTGCATCAATGTTGCCGTTATTGGAGGTTCGTATTTCGGCATGATCGCTGGAGGCGACTCCCAAATTCAGACTGCCATTGATTGCTTTGACGGTCAGGGACGAAGCATTAATCTGGTTTGTTGTGATGCTTCCGCCTGAGGATTGTAAGGTGAGTGCCTCACTGGAGGTGATGTTGTCCACCTTGATGTTGCCGTTATTGGAGGTTCGTATTTCGGCATGACCACTGGAGACGACTCCCAAATTCAGATCACCATTGACTGCTTTGACGATCAGAGACGAAGCGTCAATTTGGCTTGTTTCGATGATTCCGAATGAGGATTGTAATGTAAGTACCTCACTGGAGGTGATGTTGTCCACCTTGATGTTGCCGTTTATAGATCTTACCAACACGGATGCACTTTGAATCTGCCGTGCATCAATGTTGCCGTTATTAGAGGTTCGTATTTCGGCATGATCGCTGGAGATGACTCCCAAATTCAGATCGCCATTGATTGCTTTGACGGTCAGGGACGAAGCGTCAATTTGTCTGGTTGTGATACTTCCCTCTGAGGTCTGAAGCAGGAGACTAGTTTTGGATGTTAATTCTCCAATCTTTATATCGCCATTGGTTTTCCTAGCTAGGACGGACTGGCCTTGTATTTTTTCCGAAGTGATACTGCCGTCCGATGTTCGAATCTCAGAATGATCGCTGGAGATGACTCCCAAATTCAGATCGCCATTGATTGCTTTGACGGTCAAAGACGAAGCATCAATTT
The DNA here is from genome assembly GCA_002238805.1 of Rhodothermaceae bacterium bin80. Classification (GTDB taxonomy): domain Bacteria; phylum Bacteroidota; class Rhodothermia; order Rhodothermales; family Bin80; genus Bin80. The sequence goes on from MPNB01000018.1 coordinate 1,896, forward strand.
GCTTGGTTGTGATACTTCCTTCTGAGGTCTGAAGCAGGAGGCTAGTTTTGGATATCAGTTCTCCAATCTGGCTCTTCACTTTTATGAGTGGGGAGCCTGTTTTTGGAAGTCTTCGGAGGACTGGAGCTCTACTCAGATGGAGTCCGAAATCCATCCTAGACCTATCCTACTAAGAGGCTGCTGAAAAAAGCGTCGAAATTTTGGAGAAGAACACTTCAAGGCTCAATCTTGATAGTTTGTGCAACAGTCTCCCTAATTCATTAACCCTCATCCTGAATCTGAGAGCTTACCCACACAGTTAATGGAAGTCTCAAATAATATCATACAGACTGCCGAAAACGTTTGGGCATATACTCTGGATGCATTTCTCTGTGCGCATGATTCAATCTGGGTTTAGCTATGACTGCACTATGTGAAACCACTTGCTGTGGGACAGTGATGACTTTGTTTTCCCCTCTTTGATCAAGGGATGACCTTTGTTCCTGAATATCCTTACGTATATCAGATATAACTTCAAGAATTTCTTCTGGAGCACGAACTTTCTCCCCTGCCTCTTGTCGCAAGGCTACGATGACAGGGCGCAAAGCATCCTCACGAACATCGTTACTTGAAAGGATCTTGAGTAAAGTATGCGGAGCCATCCCTGCTGCGACTAGGTTGATCACAAGGTTTGCAATTATTCGTATCATCGCTTCGCTATTTGGATCAAGGATAACGTACAATGATCGGAATGAATCAGCTGCTGCTGGCAAATCCCCCCAAATGAGGAGAGCCTTCGTTCTCCCCCGTAATGCGTCCCATGTTAGTCTAATTTCTTCGTGCCCATTGACTTCGCTGAGCCGTTGAATGATCTCATTGTATGTAAAGAGAGCATCCTGGATATTTCCTTCATTGATTTGAAGTTCTGCTTTGCTGATCAATGCCCTCGTGCTCAATGTTTGCAATTCTTGATTTTCTGCGTTACCGAAGCGTTCTATGACTTCCTCAAAAGCTGTCTTAGCGAGTCCCATTTTGCCTTGAGCATGCAGTACAGCACCCTTTAGCGTCAGCATTGCTGCAAGATTTTTCTGTAGAGGCAAACGCATAGAATCGGACAATTCCGTATGCGCTATGGCGTCAGTGAATTCAATTCCTTCTTCAACAGCTGGAAATACTGCATCGGGCGTAGATTCATTAGCCATATATTGAGCCCTGATTTTGTGCAGAAGTGCGAAGGACACCATAACCTGCAGATCGGATGTCCCTGCAATGCTGAAACGTTCAATAACTCCTTCAAAGGCTGATAAAGCAGGTTTGGCTTGACCTTGTGCTTGGAGTATCTCGCCCTGATTTATTAACGCCCGGGCAACTAGTAGTTGCTGTTCTGGGTTTTCTGTGATATTGAAGCGTTCAATGACATCCTCAAGAGCGGATAAAGCAAGTTCCTGGTGGCCTTGCTCCTTAAGTATCTCTGCTTTTTTGATCAGTGCCCGGACAGCTAAGCTTTTTAGCTCTGAATCTTCTGTGATACCGATGCGCTTAACGACATTCTCAAAGATTGATAAAGCGGTTTCCAGGTGGCTCTGGACATGGAGCAATTCGCCTTTGTTGATCAATGCCCGACCAACCCATAACTGGAGTTCTATATCTTTCGAACTACCAAAGCGCTCAATAACTTCTTCAAGTGTTGACAGAGCAGACTCCAGTTGACCTTGAATACTTAAAAGCTTCCCTTTGTTTGTAAGTGCTCTGGCAATACACCAGTGGAATTCGTGATTATTAACGGCATCCAAACGTCTCACGGCTTCCTCAAAAGCCTCTACGGCAGAGTTTTGGTTGCGTTGATTCTGTAGTATTTCCCCTTTAATGGTCAGTGCACAGGCCACACACGCTTGTAAATGCGGGGCCTCTTTGGATCCGAAATCTTTGACGACTTCTTCGACGGTTAACAGAGCAAACTCTACTTTTCCCTGAGCAAGAAGTGTTTCGCCTTTAATTATTAATGCGCCAGCCACCGAATGTTGTAGCTCAGGATTTTCTGCAGAGCTCCAGCGGTTAATGATTTCATTGGCAGTGGATAGTGCTGGCTCAAGGTTGCCTTGTTTCTGATAAGCTGCTGCTTTCATCAGCAGCGCCCATGCTATAGTCGATTCTGGTAATTGAGAGGCATCAGAAGACAGTACTTGATCTACGGCTTGGATCACCTTAGCAAAATCTCCTTTATTAAATGATGTAACTATCACCTCTCTGAGACGCCGATCCTCCCTAGATGAAATCTTACGCAGAACATTGGCAGCGACAATTATGACCAATTTCTTAGCGCTTTCTGGATCCTCAGCCATGGTTCTATTAAAGGCTTCCTGAATGGCCTCGGATTCTGCCATCTCTTCAACCAGTGCAGAAAACATTACTGTCTGTTCCGCTTCAGTGTAGAAAACGGACATAAAGCGGATCAGATTTTGCACAACGGCAGATTCGTCACGGTTACGTCGCAGCTTGTAGTAAATACTGTAGAGCCGCTCGGCCGCGGCATATTTCCGTTTCCTACCACTGCCTTCAACGATCACTGCTCCACGCTTGACAAGTCTTCCGAGCATGGTAGATACTTTTCGTATATCCATACGTGCTCGGATACTGATTTCGGTGGGAGTTGATGGCTGCCAGAGGTCAATGATTGCCAGGAAAACCCTTCGCTCTGTCTTAGCCAGAACTTCCAAGTTCCCCCGAAAATAATCGGTATGCTCATCCACCAAGAGGACCAACTCTTCCATCAACTGGTGCGTAGACTTGTGTTGAGCAAAACTCGCTACAATCACCAAGAGTCTCGGGCTCCCTCCTGTTAAGATTTCTAATGGGCGTATTTCACGTCCACTCATATCTTGCCCACTGATCATGGTCCAAAGTTGCTGACATTCAACAGTGTTCAGCGGTTCCAAATGGATGATCCAGAAAAATTCGAAAAACGGCAGTTTTGCGTCATCAAGCCCTTCGAAACGACTGGTGGCGGAGCCTACGAGAATGATCTGAGGTTCTGTCTGCAAAATCTTTCTAAGTTTCCATCCAAAGTTCTCGTCTACATCTTTAAAAAGTTCTTGAAGGTTTTCGATCATTAGGACTAACTTTCGGTCCAGTTGATCTGCAACATCCAATACGGCGTTTCTAGCAAGATCTTCCAGCAAATCGCTCCCCCACTTCTTACTCAGGACGGAATGCCTGATGTTCAGTTCCTGTCCCAATTGAGAACCGAATTGCTGGCATTCTCTGGCAAGGTGGAACAGGGTTTCTAGCCAGAAGTCAGCCATATTGAAGATCTCCTGGCTTTCTTCCATGAACCGAACTGGCAAGAGGTACTCAGAGAATTGTTCGTTAGACCGTAACTCCGCGGCGGTGCGAGCCAAGAGCATGGTTTTCCCCTGGCCACGCGGGCCTACGATCAAGGTATGCTGACACGATGGGGTCTCAATATTATCATGCAGAATGTCAAGCACGGTTTGCAGTTCGTGGTTGCGAACCACGAACTGCTTAATCACTTCTTCATCAGATTGAAAGGCTCCGGGGTTGAATTTTCGGATTTTATGGTCTTTGATTCGGCTCATTGTTCAGTTTTTCTGAATTTGTCCCAATTTTGTCGCTCGCTAAGGGGGACATAGTTTTCCTTGAAACTTGCCGCCCACCAGTCCTTTAGCAATCGAAAAGAGAAACGATACTCATCATCTTTAAGGACGAGATATCCATCATGTATGAGTACATCAAGCACCTCAGCAATATGCTCCTGTGCGTTCTTTACAATTCGCCCATATTCTACTTCAATGGTCGCTCGGGCTTCTGATGTGAACATGCCTTGGATCGCAGCTTCCGCGAGAATTGTCTCTGCAATTATGTAGCTTGCTTCAGTTAATGCATCTTTGAGCCGTGACCTGTAGTGGCCTAGGTCAATCCATCCCGCAGGACCAAGAAGTTCAGTGCGATACACAGTATCGACATGTTCCACCGTTATCTGATCCAGTTGATGTCTTATGGCGAAATCGTTTAGGCGGCGAAAAAAAGATTGGATGTAGTGAGGAATCCCGATACTCAACGCTTCGTAGACAGCCTCAGCTACACCGTTTTCAGTGGATACCCCAGAGGAATTGGCAAGATGTTCGAAACACCTAATGCAAGTGCTCCGATCCCAGGGTTTGAGCCGATAAGAGTAGAGGTAGTTTATTCGATCAGGAATTTTCAATCTCCGCACAAATGGTTCCAGGCCAATGCTACCAGACACAATTAGGACCGGTCCGTCTTGGTTAAGTTGCTGAAATTCTCCTCGCAACCAACTCAAGAACTCATCCACTCTTCGGGGGCCTTGATCATGATCTTCTAGCATTCGCTTTAAGAAGATTGGCAACTCGTCAATGACTAAGAGTACCGGTTTCTTATTCCTTGCGCAAGCCTGAAGTAGGTTTTTACCATGACGTTTCCAGTTGCCAGCGTCAATCTCCGCGCGAATTTTGATGCGAAAATTGTACACACCAAATTCTTCAATCCTCTTTCCTATCCGTCGACCCATCCCGCCAATGAAGCGTTTGGTGAGCGACCGGACTGTGTGTGCCGAAGTATGCCATCTCTGCAATCACATCTTCTGGACATTTTGCCCCCTCTACATCGCAGAACAAAAAAATCCAACCGTCATCCTTAAGCTGTCGGCCGAGTTCCTGCAGAATACTGGTTTTACCCATGCGCCTTTGCCCCGTCAGCAATACATGGTTGCGATCCCGAATAAGCTTTCTCAGGATTTTCAAGTCGATTTCTCGATCAAAGAAATTTTCGCCGCTTACCCAGCGACCAGTAGATGATTTCATGTGCTATTCCAAGTTTAGTTACTCCATTTAATATACACAACAATATAGTTGTCTACGTAATTGTTGTGTAAAAAATTTTGAATTAATCTCTCTTGCTATCAATCACTGCGAGGTATCTCTACCGTCTTGTGCGAGGTTGCACATCCAAACATCAATTCGAGATCTCGTACCCCTATTCAGATAATCATTCAGACTAGCTCGCAAATCTCTTCCTTCAACCCAATCCTCGCTACAAAAACAATAGGAGGCCCTCCGTGCACGATTCGTGGAGCGAAAGCCCTGGGCTGAGATTGCCGAACAATCTGGACACGACCCAGGCACACTCCGTAACCCGATCTCCAAGGTGCATAAATCTGGAACATTCAGCCCGTTCAAATCCCCGAATGCCCAAAAACGGTCCCAACGAGATCAACGGGGCCTTGAGTTGCGCCTGAAAGAGAATCTCTTCAATAAGGAAATTTCTGACTGTACCTCGCTGCAAGGGAGCGCGAAAATTACGTACGGTCAACAAATTCTGTGGGCCACATTGACTTTTGATTTCAATGTTGGGCCATCTAATCCCGAAAATAGCCTGGTTTAACCGCTCCCCAATCTTTTGAAGGAAACCCTATTTCGCATTTCTGCACCCCTCAGCACTTTCTCCCAACTAAGAACCTCAATGTAGAGTTTGCTGCCGCTTATCCACTGAAATCAGCCAAGTCCATCCGGCATGGGGGTATGCTTCTGGACTCAAGCAGCCAATTCTCAAAATCGCGCATTGGATCGCACACAATACAGCTGTAAGCAGGTGTATTTTGAGTAACCTGGATTGGGTGCCTCATTAGGCATTTTACATTTTCCGTAAGGTCTTCCTCGCAGCGTGACCATGCAGCTCTATCAGGATAACAAGCTTCGCTGGTTTGCCTATTCAATCACCTACCACATCCCGAATTGGCTTGGTACGCTCGCTAAACCGTGACAGATTGATGCGATCCTTCATGCAATCAACCAGCGGCTTCTTCAATACTGCAAATTCGCCATTGAATGGAATTTTTTGTTGAGATTTCCCAGCTCCAAGATGCCAGGATCGTGCTCAGGCGGTCATCTCTGCCGCGGATTAACCGCCGTAGTAGTGGTCCGGCAACCGCTTGGGCAACTGGTGCCAGATCAGTTCACCCGTGTTAGGCATGGTGTGAGCCCAACTGTCGATCGAAAGATCAACTCGCGTCATCGACGCAGTTGGAAATCGATCTATCGGACGACCGGATAGCAGTGTTGCGGTCATGGACCATGTGGGCTGGTGTCCAACCAGCATAACCGTCTGAATGCTGTCAGAGACCTCCTGTAAATAATGCAGCAGAACTTCCGGTACAGCATGATAGAGTTCGCGCTCATATTGTACATCGGCAGTCCATGCACCCGCAGCTCGGGCTCTGTCACACGTAGCACGGGCACGAACCGCAGTGGAGCAAAGAATGAGCTCTGGCAAAGGACCTGTGTTTGCAAGCCAACGCCCCATGGCGCGGGAAGCTCGCTTTCCACGCGAATTCAGCGGACGATCGTGATCTCGACCGTAGCTCGCGTTCCAATCCGATTTGCCGTGACGAAATAGAAGTACCGTTTTGTGCATGCAAATTATTGGGGATTATATAGTTGAGTTGCCATTTTATGCGGCTACTCGCGTACCCATTTCATTTGTATAGGGGGGCGGTAACCCGAACGCCCCCGCCGTGCAGTTGCCCCATATCGAACAGATACCTTCCCAGTAATTGCGACACATACGGAAAACAATCTGCTGTGCACCGGTTTACGTACATATCGTGCTGGGCTTGAGTTGAAAGGTATGGCGACACGGCCCATCCATCTACCTCATTCAACAAAGCCTGCCAAGAACACGCATAACGGCCTCCCTTTCACAATGCTCACGACCATATACTTCAAACTTGCACTTCCGTTTGGATCGTGCATTCCGGTCGGTCAGGACTTACTTTTGCGGTACTGCATAAATGTCACTACCTAAGCGAAAACGGCGGATACTCATCGGTGACCAACATAACCGCATAGGCACGTACACGCAACAACCACCGTAACATACCCGTGCTGAAATCAAACAACGCGCGCGGGTAATGCCCCGAAAACAGCACCAGCAACCAGGATATGGGGGCAATGAAATAAAACAGCTGAAACCCAAGTGCGATTACAAATGAATTTGGCAACACAAGTAGCCACTTCACAAGCGGCATCAGACGAGCTAGGTCTGTATCTACGTCTGGATAATCAACCTCAATGCTGATCTCATCACTGCGGTCGGAGAGCGGATACTCATCAATCAAGAGCAGTAAATAAGCCGCCGTTTTAAACTCCAGCCGAAATACAGTCACATTGAGGTCAAACAACCATTTGGGATAAACCCCGAGAACCACAATTCCGACGCCGGCTAGAAAACAAGTTATGGCTGTCAAAGACGTCAGAAAAATCATGACCAATATCGCCGGCAATGCAAGAAGCAGGCGAAAGAACGCGGTCATCCGGCTTTGTTTCTCTCGGTGAAATATTTCCAAACGTGCGGGATACTCTAAATTGTCCATGGGTTGTGTTATTCAGGGGTTACCTCATACCGGCACTGCACCAAAGCGTCGCTGACGCTGCTCAAATGCCGTAAGCGCAGCGTCCAGTTGCGCGCCACCAAAATCCGGCCAGTACTCTGGAGTAAAATATAGTTCAGCATAGGCACATTCCCAAAGCAGGAAGTCGCTCAAACGCTGCTCTCCACCTGTTCGTATGAGCAGATCTACATCCGGCACCGGGCACGTTGCATTGTAGGCACGTGTGAGCGCATGTGCAAAGTCACTGTTTCCATTGCTTCCAATATACCGGGCTGCCCGCGCCAATGCGTCACGCGCTGAGTAATCAAGTGCCAGGCGCAAATGAAGTCCGGTCCCTTTTGCTGTGCGCGCTTCGGCATGCAGGATCGCCTGCAGGACGGTCTCCGGCAAACGGTCTCGCCTACCAATAATACTGAGACGAATATTTTGACGAATACACCGGGCCGCCTGTGCAGGCAACTGCGCCGTCAGAATACGCATAAGGGCCGTTATCTCACTTTTCGGGCGCTGCCAGTTATCCGAAGAAAAGGTGTACAGTGTAAGTGTATGTATGTGTCGTTGGACAGCGACCTCTACGACCTCCCGCAGGGACTTGACACCCGCATGATGTCCGGCCGTACGTAGCAGTCCGCGTTCCCTTGCCCAACGACCATTGCCATCCATGATAATGGCAACATGCAATGACCCGTTCATTTATACCTCATAGTAATGGTGCTGTAGTCCTCCCTGACAGTCGAGAAGATCGCTTCTATCCGCAAACCTGCGGCTCCCATCCACTCCGCTTTTGACCATACCAGATGCTCGCACCCGATTGGATACACCTGCTGCAACTACAAAAAATGGCATAATAGAGAATCTGTAAGCACGAATAGTCATATTAGTCGGGGGTTACAGCACGCGCCATTTTTAGCATGCGCTCCATCTGCTCCACGTAGGTCAAGAGTGCTGCGATGCCCTTGGAAGTCAACCGGTATTCCGTGAGTGGTATACGGTTCTGAAAAGATTTTATGCACTCGATATAACCTGCCTTCTCCAGTTTTTGTGCATGCCGGCTCAGATTTCCATCCGAAGTTTTCAAGAGTACTTTCAGATCCCTGAAACTGAGTGTTTCACCGGCAGCCAATGCGCTCACGATCCCCAGACGAACACGCGCATGAATCAGGGGATCCAGATTTTGTCTCAGCACTCTCATCGAACCGAAGGAAATTCTATCCTCCATATCTACGTGCGATATACAGGCCAAATCCAATATGCAGTCCACCAAAACCGAGGACGAATAATATATCCGTCCATATACCTGGAACGAACAGGGATACAACCCCCAACACCATAAAGCAGATGCCTAGAACCGGAATAGTACGCACACTGCTCGCACCACCTGTTATGGTACCCGCACCGTAAAACAGAAGCCACAGCGTCGGTAATACGTCCAAGTTACCAGCACGCCAAAGAGCAACCGTTAGCAAGAGCCCGGCTACCATAGACGGGGCGAGTGTCAAGATGTATTTGCGACCAGGTCCACTGCTCAGCGAAACACCACACTTGCGTGCCTTCCTGCGTAAAGTGAGAATTGCGATCGTTAGGGCAATGGTCGCCTCAACTAGCCAAACAGTCAACCACCCCTCCGGGGAAGTCTGCATTGTCGCAATCCAGACCGCCGGTAGCGAAGTAATCCCAACAACAAACATCCCCCATCCCGGTACGGCCGTGAATGAGGCCGAACGCTCCATCACTTCGCGGATGAATCGTAAGTGTTCACTCGCCTGTTTTTCCGGGGGAGTACCTCGGTGCGATATGGGTCCATGTCCGATAAGCATGTTGCAGTATACTAAGGAAAGTTCTTTGTGTTGCAAAGTACTATAGTACTTCCAAGTTCTATTGATGTTTGTGAGAATTGATCATTTTCGGGAGCAACATAAGAAAAAATGAGCATGGTGGATGTAGCTTCAGGTGTGATTCGGTTAAGCCTGAGTTTAGGCAGCGAGTGGGTGATTGACAAGGTCTCGTTTGACGAGGATCAGCATTCATTTGAATGCTGATCGACTGATCTACCTTGGCCACCAAAAACCAGATCGGACCACGAAGCTGCTTCGTATGATTCGAACAGAATCAATCGGACTACGCACGTCGGGGATATGCGCTTGATCTGGCCGAAGGTCGCGATCTGAGAAGTACGAAAGCATGCTGAATCGCATGATCTCCGGGAATAAACAAAAAATGGGACCATCACGACCGATATGTGGAACACCTACATTTCGGCAGAATAGCAATTCCTCCTGAGGCTAGTCTGATCCATAATTGCCTTTTCATTTGATCAAATACCCCAACTTAGGCCATTGATAAGATGTGCATGCCGAGAAGTGAAAACACAAAGATTTGAAACATAGCAGGCCCGCACTCCTGAAAATGGACACCATCGAACTCAAAAGCGAGGGCAATCTTCAACATTACCATGCCAACTTCCAGGTCAATACCTCCTGGCAGCTACGAGAGGACTTTAAAGCCATCTTTGGATGTCATTCACAGAAGCACTCGCCTACTTCCAAACTCTGATGTAAAAACATAGAAGACGCTACCGTGAAAGAAGTGATGAACATTACACAAATGATTGAACACACACCAACGGAATCTGTAATGCCCTTGCTTTAACAGTCCAATGCCAGAGCCTGCAGCAGCAAATACAGAAATTCAGACTGTCGGGGGAGGACGCAGAAAATTTGAAAACTTTATATCTGCTGCTATCTTCTTTGGAAATTTAAATCTCCATCCACAATAATTGTGGTGTAATCAGGTTTATATGCCGGCAAATCTGCGAATCCATTGCCGGTTTGACTTCGTTCAACTCGGTTGCAAATTGCTTGATCATGCGTGTTCTGGAAGATTTACCTACCCCCTGCCTGCTCATTGACGAGAGACGCATGGAGGCAAATCTCGAGCAAATGGCCACTAAAGCAGATGGCGTCGGGCTGCGCCCTCATACTAAAACACACAAATCGGTCGCATTGGCAAAACGCCAGCAACTGCATGGAGCTATCGGAATTACGGTAGCGAAAGTCAGCGAGGCCGAGGTATTTGTCCAGAACGGTTTTGACGACGTGCGCATTGCCTATACATTGGTCGGAGAAAAACAGTTAAAGCGGTTAGCTGACCTCTCGAACCAAGCCCGAATCTCCTTTTGCATAGACACGAAAGAAGGAGCGCACCTAGCCTCAAGTATTCTTGGCAAAACTGATGTCTCAGTTGACGTACTGCTCGAAATTGATACAGGCTACGGCCGATGTGGCGTGCCGTACGACAGCAATGAAGTCGTGGAGCTTGCTCTGGAACTGAATGAATTGGAAGGTTTGAGCCTCTGCGGTATCCTGACACACGAAGGAAACGCGTATTCCCATGGTTCATTGAGTGCAACCGAAGTCATGGCACAGACGCGAGACCGGATGCTCGATGTAGCCGTTCGACTGGCTGAGGCGCATTGTGCGGAAACAACTACCTTCGAAATCAGCATGGGCTCTACCCCCTCAATCAATGTTTTCGAAAACAACAGCAAAGGAGGGTTCCGTATCACGGAAGTGCGTCCCGGTAATTATATATTCAACGACTTAACGCAAGTATCACTCGGCGTTTGCTCGCTGGACGCATGTGCACTTACGGTCCTTTCGACTGTAGTCAGCCGACATCGTACATCCCGCGGAACTGAGCGCTTTATTCTGGATGCAGGACGCAAAGTACTAACCAGTGACCTCGTGCAGGACAAACCAGGCTACGGCTCTATCCTCTACAATCCCCGTACACGCGTAGCACATCCGCACACACGCATTACGGGGCTTTCCGAAGAGCATGGCTGGTGTGAGGTGCAGGGAGGAGGCACATTCAGCGTCGGAGATCGTGTGCAAATTGTGCCCAACCATGCATGTGTGGTGGTTAATATGGTGGATCAAATCTTTCTTGTGGATAGGGGTAGTGTTCTTTCTGAGATCCCTGTTGACGCACGTGGATGTGTCATTTGAATTTCTGTAATCAGCTGTATCTATGCAGGCAGTAATGAAAGTCGCGCCCGGAGTCGGGAATATTGAGGTTCGCGATATCCCCGAACCCAGTCCCGGCCCCAATCATGTGAAACTAAAGGTGCATGCTGCTGGTCTATGCGGAACGGACTTGCACATTTACCACGATGAATTCAAATCATGGCCGCCTGTGGTTCTAGGACACGAGGTTGCTGGAGAAGTAGTTGAGGTAGGCCAAGGAGTCTCCGAAACTCTCTTGGGCACACGCGTCACTACAGAAACCTACTTTCATACGTGTGGGATCTGCCGATACTGCCGGGATGGTCATACAAATCTTTGCCTGAACAGGCGCTCGATCGGCTCGGCAGTCAATGGAGGATTCACAGAGTACCTGGTCGTGCCTGCGCACAATCTCCACCAGTTATCCGAACAAATTTCTTACCGCGAAGGGGCCCTTACCGAGCCTTTGGCCTGCGTAGTACACGGCGTGCTGCTAGTTGCGCCAACTGTACGGGCAGGTGACTTGGCTGTAATCGCAGGCCCGGGTACGATTGGTCTTTTGACACTTCAAGTACTCAAAGCCAGCCGGGCAACCGTCATCGTCCTCGGCACTACCACAGATTCACATCGTCTCAGTCTGGCCCGTGATCTTGGAGCAGATTACGTTGTAAATGTGGAAACACGGGATGTACCGGCACTTGTTCAAGACGTTTCCATTCAGGGACTGGGAGCAGATGTAGTCTACGAATGCTCAGGGGCGGGTGCCGCGGCACAAGGGCTTTTACGCCTTGTACGCCGGCGCGGCCGCTATGTACAGGTTGGGCTGTTTGGCAAACCCGTGGCATGGGATCTGGATCAAGTATGCTACAAAGAGCTTACCGTTACCGGAAGTAATGCTTCCACACCAGAATCCTGGATTCGGGCTATTCATTTACTAAGTAGCAACGCCGTAAAAACAGAACCGCTGATCACACATGATTTTCCATTATCGCAGTGGGAAGCCGCATTCGGCACATTTACGCAAAAGAGCGGCATTAAGGCGTTATTCCGACCTCATTTTGAGCGGGGATGAGAACCCCGCTAATTTTTCGTAATTTTGTTGGTTCTCGCTTGAGTATTCTCAGTACCACTTGATGACCGATTACTCCCTAGGACTTATTGGCATTAGTCATAAGGCAGCACCTGTGGCTGTTCGGGAGCGCTTGGCCCTGCCTCCACATGCACGGTTACAGTTCTTCACCAAAGCACGCGCGTCACTTGACGGTCTAGCCGTGCTGTCTACCTGCAATCGCGTAGAATTCTACGGACACATTGATGGGCCTGATCCAGCCGATGAAACGCTGCTCCGCCTCCTGAACACATCCTTTGATCTGTCTCCTGTTCAGCCTTACCTGTATCGTAAACAGGCTGAAGAGGTACCGCGCCACCTGATGCGTGTGGCTTGCGGCCTAGATTCAATGGTATTGGGGGAGCCACAGATCCTAGGACAGGTGAGTGATTGTTTGCGTTCTGCAGAAACAGCCTCACTCGCAAGCCCTAGACTGAATGCCATATTTCGGGCCGCTGTTAAAGCAGGCAAACGCGCACGACAGGAAACTGTGCTCGGACGATTTCCCCTCAGTGTTGCCTCTGTTGCGATCGACCGCATTCGTGTCGAAGCGGGCCCGCTGAGTCACTTGCATGTGGCTGTATTGGGTACAGGGGAAATGGGCAGTTTGGCGGGTAAAATCCTGCGAAAAGAAGCAACCGCCCGGCTCACTTTTGTTAACCGCAGCCTTGAACGTGCAGAAGCTTTGGCGGCTGATTCGTGTGCACAGGCCATGCCACTCGAAGAGCTTCGGGCAGCTGTTGCACAGGCCGATGTGGTCATAAGTGCGACCGATGCTCCGCATCTGGTGGTTGAGACAGAGCACATCAGCCCTAGAACAGATCGCCCACTCCTCCTGGTAGACTTAGCTGTACCACGTGACATTGATCCTGCTGTTGACCGATTACCAAACGTTACACTCCTGGATATAGATCACCTGCGTACAGACATTGCGCAGTCAAAGGCCGCACGACAAGCAGAAATTCCACAGGTAGAACAAATCATTAAGAAAGAGATGGATCTACTGGATCAGCGTCTGCGGACACTGGAGGTAGAACCGATAATCACCAGCCTGCGGCAAAAAGCTGAGTCAATTCGACAGACCGAACTTACCCGAATCCTGGCGACGCTTGGACCGCTGGACCCCAAAGTAGTACAACAACTCGAGCATTTTTCGAACGCCTTGGTCAACAAGCTACTACATGAACCGACATTGCGCCTGAGGAAAGACGCAGAAAATAATGGCAATCCCAAACTGGATTCACACATCATCAGTCGGCTGTTTGATTTACAGAACTCTGCGCTTAACGAATGACGCGACAGCTAAAGGCAGGTACGCGTCGCTCCCGCCTGGCGATCACTCAGACTGACGAAGTGATTCAACGCCTGGTATCGACACACCCGGGCCTGGATGTCACTGTTAAAACGCTCACTACCGTCGGAGATCAAACCGCAGGCTCGCTTAAAGATGCGGGCCCTGGAGTCTTCACCAAGACACTGGAAGAGGCGCTCCTCAGCAAACAAATTGACTTCGCTGTTCATTCTTTGAAGGATTTGCCAATACAATTACCAGAGCAGCTGATGATTGTGGCAGTGCCCGAGAGACATGTAGCCTTTGATGCTTTAGTTACAGCCTCCAGATTAACACTTGATGAACTGCCCGAGGGAGCGACTGTCGGCACCTCTAGCATGCGACGTACCTTGCAATTGCGCATTGCGCGCCCGGATCTCAATATTATCCCCCTGCGAGGCAACGTTGATACACGAGTTCAGAAGATTCTGAAGGGAGAGCTCCAGGCCGCAGTACTGGCAGAGTCTGGATTGGTAAGACTCGGCATTAACAGCAGATATCTGCGGCGTATCCCCATGGATATCATGCTCCCTGCACCTGCACAGGGTGCCCTAGCCGTAGAATGCCGTAAGGATGATGAAGTCGCGGCAACTATTTTACGGGCGATCAATTGTCAAGCAACCAGAATAGCTACTACCGCTGAACGTTCTTTTCTTGCATCCAGTGGCGGTGGTTGTGCCGCCCCAATCGCTGCCTACGCAGAGCTTACAGATGAGCAGATACATTTGCGTGTACAGGTGCTCTCACGTGAAGGTCGTGGCCAATTCTCTGTGTCCTGGACTGGATCGGATCCGCTGGTTCTGGCACAAAGACTCGCGAAGAAGGCGGACCAAATGAGGAATAGATGGACATATAATTCCCCGTTAAAACGTGCGTAATACACTCACCAATAAACGCATTGCCGTAACACGTCCGGCACACCAGTCGGCTCCTATGTGCCTGATGCTTAAGGCAAGGGGAGCCAAAGTACTGGAATTTCCGACAATTCGGGTCGAACCCACATCCGATCCTCAACCGCTACTGCAGGCATTAAGTGAGCTTGATAAGTTCGATCGTGTCATCTTCACCAGCGTAAATGGAGTTATGCATACGTGGCAGAATCTAGAGGGTCCATGGCCCAATTCGGTGCGCGTAGCTGCTATTGGACCCGCAACTGCTGCTGCACTGCGTTCACGGAATGTGGAACCTGACTTTGTACCGTCTGAGTACGTAGCCGAAGCACTGGCTAGCGGTCTCGAATCGGTGCGTGGTCAGCGGATCCTTTTGCCACGTGCCTCCAGAGCCCGGCCAGCACTGGCTGAACTGCTTCGAGCAGGTGGAGCACAGGTCAGAACCGTAACCGCATACGAAACCCATGTGAACCGTCCATCAGATGCGGCATACGCCGCGCTCGCAGATGGTACAGATGCAGTTACCTTTACCAGTGGATCAACTGTTGAAGGATTTGCCGCCCTCTTCCCACTTCCGAACACTGCCATGACCGCAGCCTGTATCG
This sequence comes from Rhodothermaceae bacterium bin80, assembly GCA_002238805.1. Lineage (GTDB taxonomy): Bacteria > Bacteroidota > Rhodothermia > Rhodothermales > Bin80 > Bin80. Next base: position 17,238 of record MPNB01000018.1, read on the forward strand.
GCCCTATCACTGCCGGAGTTGCATCCAGATCTGGATTCAAGGTTGCCGTTGTAGCAAAAACATATACTACTAAGGGTCTTGTAACCGCTCTTGAAGAGTACTTTGAAAAACCTGAGCAAACATAAACGCCTGAGGCGCCTACGTACAACCGGCGCTATGCGGCGCATGGTACGGGAGGTGCGGCTTGCACCTGCGGATTTGGTGTATCCGATCTTTGTGACACGCGATCACGCGGGCCCCATTGAAGGAATGCCAGGTGTCTCCCGCCTCACGGTGGATGGTGCTGTACAGACGGCACACGAGGCAGCAGCAGCAGGATTAAGTGGTGTCCTTCTCTTTGGTATCCCACAATCCAAAGATGAAACAGGAACGCGAGCTTTGTCCCCTACGGGGATAATCTCGGAGGCGGTTCGCGCTATCAAGCGATCCGGCCTAGACCTGGTGGTTATTACCGATGTATGTTTATGCTCCTACACCACACATGGGCACTGTGGACTGATCCGTAATAGCGTCCTGTCCAACGACGCAACACTTCCTGTATTAGCGCAAATGGCACGTGTCCATGCCGACAGCGGGGCAGATATTGTCGCTCCCAGTGCCATGATGGATCACCAGGTAAGCGCAATCCGCAATGAATTGGATGCCGCCGGGCATCAGGAAGTGGGCATTCTTTCGTACAGTGCCAAGTATGCATCAGCATTCTACGGACCCTTCCGCAACGCTGCGGGCGGGGCGCCCCAATTCGGTGACCGCAGGATGCACCAGATGGATCCCTGCAATGCACGTGAAGCTCTTCGTGAGATCAAAATGGACCTGGAGGAAGGAGCAGATCTGGTTATGGTCAAACCCGCACTCGCCTATCTCGATGTAATTCGACAGATCCACGATCGATGGCCACAGGTACCCCTGTTTGCCTACAATGTGAGTGGGGAGTATGCCATGCTCAAGGCAGCCGCCCAACACGGTTATGCCGACGAGCGCTCTGCTGTGCTGGAAGTGCTCAGCAGCATACGCCGCGCAGGTGCACAAGGCATCATTACATATCATGCCCTGGATGCAGCGCGTTGGCTAAGTACATAACCCCATATATGATGGCAATTGATATACAGGAAAACCGGAGCGATGGCGTTGATCTCCGAGAACGGGGAAAGAGTGCAGACGGACGCACGATTTATTGTGACGGCCGACTGTATATCCAATTGCTGGTCTTCACCGGTTATCAACAGAATCCCGAGGTATTAATCCGGGCGCTGAACCAATCAAAGCTTTGTGGTGCATTGTATGCCAGTCTCCATGACCCGGAAGGTATCGGACTGCTCACGGTGTCCGAGGACCCTCGATTTTTTGTTACTGAACTTCAGGATTACTTGAGAAGCAGCCCGCTTGGTACACTTAGATGCCGTACAGATCTGACCTTTATCGGACGTACATACGCCATCGGATATGAAGCCGATCTGAACGAAACTTTATTCGAACGCCCCAAACGCTATATCTGTAATCCCGCATGGCCATGGGCCATGTGGTACCCGCTTCGCAGAGCGGGAGCGTTTGAGCATCTGAGTACGGAAGAAAGGCGGACCATTCTGATGGAGCATGGTGGAATCGGACAGGCCTACGGGCGCAGCGACCATGCCCATGATATCCGTTTGGCTTGTCATGGTCTGGATCAAAACGATAATGATTTTGTGGTTGGACTGCTCAGCAAGGATCTCTATCCGCTGTCTGCCATCGTGGAACGTATGCGCAAGACACAACAAACATCGCGCTACTTGAGCAGTATCGGGCCGTTCTTTGTTGGACATGTGCTCTGGCAATCCTCAGCCTCCTGACCAGATTATTCATCCATCCTTCATGACCGGACGTGAACGATTTTTGGCAGCATGCCGTGGCAAAGCCGTGGACTGTACACCGATTTGGATCATGCGGCAAGCGGGACGTTACCTGCCCGAGTATCGCGCGCTACGCAGCCGGCACTCCATGGAAACTGCCCTGCGCACTCCTGCAATCGCCGCCGAGATCACACTCCTGCCATTGAAGCACTTTTCGCTGGATGCTGCGATTATTTTCTCGGATATTTTGCCACCATTGACGGCTATGGGACTCGATCTCGCCTTTGTGCCCGGCCATGGTCCTCGAATTGACAACCCACTTCAAACTCCCAAAGCGATAGACCTGCTCGGTGTACCCCCGGCCGAAGAGGCGATGGGACCAACACTTGAAGCCATAAAGATTGTGCGCCCGGAACTTGACGCGCGTAATCTAGCCCTCATCGGGTTCGCAGGTGCACCATTTACAATGGCCAGCTACGCAATCGAAGGTGGCTCCACGCGCACATTTGCACGCACCAAGGCCTTTATGTACAGCGAACCCGCGGCTTGGGATCGCCTAATGGTTAAGCTATCCGGTGTGACTATAGATTATCTCAAAGCACAGGTTGCAGCCGGTGTGGATTGCGTTCAGCTCTTTGACTCATGGGTTGGAGCACTGAGCCGATACGACTACAAGCGTTACGTCAAGCCCTACAGCCACCGCGTACTGTCGGCCATAGAGGACTCAACCTTGGTGATCCATTTTAGCACAAACACGGGAACGTACCTAGATGCGGTGGCAGCCGCTGGGGGACACATGATTGGAGTAGACTGGCGAATACCTATCGACGAGGCCCGCGCACGGGTAAAAAAACCCGTAATGGGAAACCTGGACCCCTCTACACTCCTTGCACCCTGGCGTGAATTAATGCCCCACGCGCAGGAAGTAATGCAGCGCATTGGAGGACAGCCTGGGCACGTGTTCAACCTCGGACACGGTATCCTACCGGAAACACCTATAAAAAACGTACAGAGACTGGTTGATTACGTGCATAACTACTGCCATGGTTGATACCGACACACCCATTGGGGTTCTGTTTATGGCCTATGGAGGCCCTGATAGCCTTGAAGATATACCGGGCTATCTAGCCGATATCCGTGCAGGCCGAACGACCTCCAGAGCACTGATCGAGGAAATCACACGCAATTACAGGCTGATTGGAGGATCTTCTCCACTCCTGGGCTTGACCGTCGAAACGGCCAACGCCGTCATGGAGCTCTTAAGTCCGCCAGACGATCCCCATCGCTTCAAGCTATATCTCGGCATGCGTCACTGGGCCCCGTGGATCGAAGAGACCGTCGGTCAGATGATTGAGGATGGTATAACTCGGTCGGTCAGTCTAGTACTTGCTCCTCAGTACAGTGGGATGAGCATTGCTAAATATCAGAAAAAGATTGACGCGGGTCTGAAATTCTACCGTGGACATATTGATTTCTCGCACATTGACAGTTACCACGACGCTCCAGGACTGATAGAAGCGTTTGCCAAGCGTGTGCATATAGGAATAGCGCAATTCCCCGAAGAGGAACAATCAAGTGTCCATGTGATCTTCAGTGCACACAGTCTGCCCACACGAATCTTGAAGCAAAACGACCCCTACCCCATCCAATGTCGCGAGACAGCGCAACTGGTGGCCGAAGCAGCCGGACTCAGCCCAACCCAATACTCGGGATGCTTCCAGTCCGAAGGACGAAGTCCCGAACCCTGGCTCGGTCCACAGCTGGAAGATTACTTGGTTGACCTAGCCAAACAGGGCATTCGGAATGTTGTCAGTATTCCGGTGGGATTTGTGTCCGATCATGTAGAAGTACTCTACGATATTGACATTGAAGCACAAGCCGTAGCAGATGAGCATAATGTGCGACTTGAACGCCCCCCTTCGCTTAACAGCGATCCACTCTTTGTCCAGACACTCGCGGACCTTGTTCGGACGCAGGCTTCACGTGCCGGCTGGCTGACTGCATGAAACGTGTGGTCATCGTTGGGGGCGGCATTACGGGGCTTGCTGCTGCCTGGGCAATGCGCCAAACATCTGCTCCCCCAGAGATCGTGCTTCTGGAAAAAAGCAACCGTCTGGGAGGATGTATCTATACCGAGTATTGTGACGGTTTCCTGATGGAGCACGGACCGGATGTATTCCTGACCCGCAAACACGAGGCAGACCAACTTTGCGAAGCACTAGGGCTCCCTTTACAGAAACCAAACCAGGATCAACGTGGTGTCTACCTGCGGCGTGGAAGAGAACTGTACCGGGTTCCGGAAGGGATGAGCGGACTCGTACCGGGAAAAGTCTGGCCGCTCATCAGTTCGCCGCTACTTAGCCCCCTAGGCAAGTTACGCGTACTTGCGGAACTCGTGATACCACCAAAAACAGATGAAACCGATGAGTCTGTGGCACACTTTTTCAGTAGACGATTTGGCAAAGAGGCTTTCTCGACCCTGATCGAACCGCTTCTTGGTGGGCTGGCCGGTGGCGATGCTAACAGACTTAGCATAAAAGCCCTCATGCCACATGTTCTACGGCTGGAATCCCGATACGGTAGCCTGCTTCTTGGAATCAGCCGGGAATCAACTCAAGAGACCACTTCTTCACTCAGAAGTCTTTCGGATGGACTCTCTTCACTGGTCACTGCGCTTGCATCAGTTAATGCAGATAACATCCGGCTTGCACATGAGGTGACAGAGATCAAACAATTTGCGAACGGTTGGGAAGTGGGCATAGCTGAACAGGCGCCCCTGCAAGCTACTGACATCATTCTGGCTGTGCCAGCCTGGAGTGCTGCCAAGATCACTGGTTCGGTGAATCCAGAACTGACAAGACTGCTTCGCACCATTGCGTACAGATCGGGGACAATGGTACATTTAGCCTATCACCGAGTGAGCAGCCCCCGTGCACTGGATGCATATGGTCATTTAGTCGGACACAGCGAGACCGGCTCTGTAGCTGCGTGCACTTGGAGTTCAGTCAAGTTGACCGGACGTGCTCCCAAAGGAGACTTGCTGTTTAGAGTTTATCTGCGGGGTACTGATCTGAACGACGACGCTGTGCTTTCGCAGGCACGCACTGAAATGGCCCTGGCGCTGGGGATCACAGCCGAGCCGCTGTTCACCAGGATTCATCGTTTCCCTGCTGCATTGCCCCAATATACGCTTGGGCATGCTGGACGGATAAAGCAACTCCGAAACAAGATCGATTCCTGCGAAGGCCTGTTCCTTGCAGGCAATTATCTGGATGGCGTAGGGATCCCGGATTGTATCCGTAACGGCATGCATGCAGCACACTGCACGCTGCATCGGCATAAAAAAGACTCTTCTGGTGGTCTGGAAGGCTGATGTATTGCCCGCAAAGCCAACTGTTTGGTTTTGTGACCGAACCAAGCCAAGGTTTATCACCAGCCTCGTCGCCCCCTGCCTTCCCCCGCACGAGCGGCGTTGCATTGCCCACGCCAAATAGAGTAGATCACCCCTTGGACTATAACCCCAGATCGCGCAGATAACCGCGATTGCGCGCTGCGCTTAACCGCGGAGCACCCATACCGGGCAGCACATCCTGTTCCACAACAATCCAACCTCGATAATCAATCTCGCGGAGACTATCGATAATGCCGAGAAAATCTACACATCCCTGGCCTAATTCGCAAAAAAGACCCTTTCCGACAGCCTCGAAATAATCCCATTCCTGGAGTCGTGCTGCTTCTGCAACATTCGGTTCACAGTCCTTGAAATGGACATACCAGATACGGTCAGCATACTGAGTGAATATCTCCTGAAAGTCGACACTCCGCCCCCCAGTTCCATACACGTAATGGCCCGTATCCAGCACGAGCCCAATAAGTTGCGGATCTGTTTCCGAGAGGAAATAATCAATTTCTTCCGGTGTCTCGACGAAGCCTGCACAGTGATGATGAAACACCGTTTTCAGTCCCGTTTCTTCCTTCACCGCAGAAGCCACAAGATGTGCACCATGTATGAGTATCCCCCACTGGTCTCGTGTCATCCCTTGTTCAGGCGTGATCCGGCCGGCATGTCGCACCCGCTCGGGGTGCACAGCATTCTCGTCAGCCAACACCAGGAAGCCTGGATCGGTTGGATCGCCAGCAGCTGCCAACAACTTGGCCGTGCGCACGGATTTTTCAATACCAGCATCATGTCTATCCAAATCCGACAACCCAACCGGCACAAATGCCCCGCGCAATGATAAATCCCATCGTGCCAACAAACGCCTGAGCGCTGCCGCTTCTACGGGCATGTAGCCCCAATCTCCGAGTTCAGTGCCCGTGTAGCCTGTATCTGCAAGCTCTTGGAGCATGACTGTACAGTCCACTTGTGCCCCACCGAGACCCTTGAACTCAAGCGTTCCCCATGAGCATGGCGCGTTGGCAACTTGAATCGACAATGAATTCATACACAGATTGTGAAAGTTTTTGTTTACCGGGCCATAAAGCAGTAATATTCGCAGACCCAACCAGATATAGCATACGGCAAACTCCTTACTACATCCAGACCGAGCATTAAGCTAATACTTCCCCCCTTATTATACCTTTATTTATTCCTGCTTCTGCTACGAATAAGATCTCCTAAACCGACCAATACTTAATTTCCAAGCAAGCTCTACATAATGCACTACAGTTTCGTATACGATTCCCAATGCTTACTATTATCTTATAGCGTCAGCTTGCAGGTAACCCATGGCTAACCCAATCAAGATTGTCACCTGGAACGTGAACTCCGCACGTGCCCGGTTGACGCGAATACTTTCTTTCCTGGAGAGGCATACCCCAGATATCATCTGCCTGCAGGAAATCAAAGCCACACAGGGATCATTCCCTTTTGCCGCCATTGAAGATATCGGATACAAATCCTTTATCTGCGGACAGCCTTCGTACAACGGAGTCGCAATCCTGGCCAAAGAGACCGTCACCAACGTCCGTATGGGGCTTGATAATGAGGCCCGGGTTATTGCGGGGAGCGTACACGATTTGCGTGTGGTTAACGTTTACGTGCCAAACGGGAGACGAATAGGTATGCCTAAGCACGCCTACAAGCTTCGCTGGCTTGACGAATTGAAGCTCTTCCTGGAGACCGAACGGGAAAAACATGAGGAGTTCATACTAACGGGAGATTTCAACATTGCTTTTAACGACCTAGATGTATCCCATCCAGATAACTGGAGGGACTCTGTCCTCTGCGATCCCGCTGCACGTCAAAAACTGACCGATCTCATGGAGGAGTTCTCCCTGTCAGATATCCTGCGCCAGCATGCTCCTGGTCCTGGTGTGTACACTTGGTGGGATTATCGAACAAGAGGGTTTGAGTGGAACGACGGCGTGCGCATTGACCACATCTTTGCAACCCCCCGACTCGCTGCCCTGAGTGCGAACTCGTGGGTAGATGTCGAAGAGCGTGATCTCGAGCGTCCCTCAGATCATGCACCGGTCCTGATGCGACTCTTCCAATCAGATCAATCAGTTAGTGCGCCTCCAGCCAGTTAACGCCATCACCCAGGTTAACCTCAACCGGAACGCTAAGCTCCATGGCTTGGGTCATGCACTCCTTGACTATTGTTTTCGTCTCTGCCAATTCCTGTTCCGGTACTTCGAATACAAGCTCATCATGAACCTGTAGGATTGCTCGGGACCGCAACCCGGCGTGCCGCAGCTCCCGATCAATTGCAATTGCCGCCAACTTGATCATATCGGCCTGCGTCCCCTGTATAGGCATGTTAACAGCAATACGCTCCGCTGCAGCACGTACTGCACTGTTACGCGCTTGCAGGGCAGGCATGTACCGGCGTCGACCCATAAGTGTGGTGGCGAATCCTCGCTCTTTGGCCTTATCAACCTGTGTCAGGATAAACTGCCAAATCCCCGGAAAAGACCCGCGGTGTGCTTTCATCAGCTCCCGAGCCTCTCTATGTGTACATCTTAATCCACGTGCCAAACCAGAGGCTGAGAGCCCGTACGGTATCCCATAATTCACCGCCTTCGCCCTGTTACGCTGCTCCCGCGTGATCTCCGCCACATCCACATGATAAATGAGTGCCGCAGTTTCAGTGTGGGGATCCCGACCGGTCATGAAAAACTCTTGCAATCCCTGATCCCCGCTCATATGAGCAAGAATTCTGAGTTCAATCTGCGAGTAGTCCGCCGAAAGGATACACCACCCCTCCGGGGCTACGAACGCACTACGCAGTTCACGACCCGTGGCATCACGAACCGGGATATTTTGCAGCCCGGGATCTGACGAGGAAAGTCGGCCGGTGGCTGCCGAAGTCTGGTTAAATACCGTGTGAATACGCCCCGTCTGAGGTACGGCCATACGTACCAAATTATCCACATAGGTCCCCTTTAGCTTGGCAGCCTTGCGCCAGTCCATAATAAGTGCCGGCACCTTGTGCTCGGTTGCAAGCTCCAGGAGAACCTCTTCCCTCGTGGAAGGCTTACCGGAAGGCGTTTTTCTTTTTACCGGCAGACCCAATTTATCTTTATCAAAAAGTATCTCGCCGACCTGTTTTGAAGAAGCGATGTTGAACTTCTCCCCAGCCTCCTTATAAATCTCAGTAGCATACCGATCCAGGTCCTCCTGTATGCGTGGACTTAATTCTTCCAATACCGCTTGATCCAGCTTCACGCCAGTGGCTTCCATATCAGCTAACACATACACCAACGGAAACTCAATATCGTTCGCTACGCCGAGCAGGTCCGCCTCATTGAGTTTTGTACTCAGTTTTTCTTGCATTTCAAACGGACACGCCGCCCGTTCACAAGCCAGAATTTTGAACGCTTCCGGATCTACGTCGCGTGGATCCTTTTTCGAGCGCCCCGTGCCCAAAATGCTATCTATCCCGAGAGGTTCGTAGCTTAACTGCTGTTTCACAACAGTATTGAATCGATGATTCTGATCTGGAGCAAGCAGATAATGCGCGATCTGGGTATCGAAAATTTTGCCACAAACCGGCACCAAAAGTAATCGGAGTCGAACCAGAAGGGGTTTAAGGTCATGACCAATTTTCTCAACTTTCATGTTGGAAAAAATCGGTGCAAGAATGCGGACAACCTCAGATGGCGGCGTGCCATCTGGCAGAGGAAGCGGTATGTACACTGCACTCCTGGAAGCCCAGGAAAGCGCCAAACCTATCCAGTCAGCCCGTACCGGGGAGCCCGGTGTCATGATGCTGGCTAAACCCAGGCGCCGGGTTTCCTTCAACGACTTCTCGACGGCCTTCAATTCCTCGAACGTTCCGATTACTCTGTAATTCGCCTGGGCAGAATCGTACTGGCTGTACGAACTGTCTATTGCGACCTCCGCGGTTTCAAACAACTCTGCTCCTGCTGTAAGACGCCGGATCAAAGTGTCAAATTCGTAGCGACGGAACAGCGAGAGTGCCTCCAAATCTCTTGGGGTGCCACAGCGACAGGCCTCCCAGTCCAATTTCACATCTACATCCGTCCGGATCGTGACCAGATCCTTACTGAGCCGCACCATATCTGGATTCTCTGTTAGTCCGGTGCGCCAACGCTTGTACTTGTACTCGCTCGCTTTTGCCAGAATATTTTCCACCGTCTGGTCTAGCTGCACGAGCTTGGCAGCTCCTTTCTCACCAATCCCACGTGCGCCGGGTACATTGTCGCTACTGTCCCCCATCAGCGCCAACATGTCAATAAAATTCTTGGGAGCAATCTGGTATTTCTCACGGAATGCAGCCTCTGTCAGGCGCTGGAACCCGGCACCGCTGCGCGGCCGCAACATTTCTATACGAGGTGAAAGCAATTGCTGAAAATCCTTGTCTGGAGACACAATTACCGCGTGTGCCCCTGCCTCGTCAGCCTGACAGGCCAATGTACCGATTACGTCATCAGCCTCAAACATATCGGCCTCCAGAACCGGGAGCGAGAATGCTCGTGCCAATTCCTTGATCCGTGGCAGATTTTCCAATAATGCGTCCGGTGGATCATCGCGATTGGCCTTGTACTCGGTATAAAGATCATTCCTGAAGGTTTTGCCCGGCCCGTCAAACACTACCGCTGCATACTTGAGTCCTGCTTCCTCAATCAAGTTGATCAGCGTGGTAGTGAAGCCGTACAATGCGCTCGTGTTCTCGCCCCTCGAGTTTATTCGTGGACGACTCAGAAACGAGAAGTGCGCCCTGTACGCGAGCGCCATTGCATCCAACAGAAAAATTTTAGGTTCTTGACCACCCTGCTCCATGATTAAAAATCCGTTCAGTCGGAGTATAACAATTTTTCCAATTCTGCCAAGCCCAGCACCGTAACGCCTAGCTTCCGCGCCTTGGTCAGCTTACTTCCAGCCTTCTCCCCGGCTAAAAGATAATCTGTTTTTCTGCTAACGCTGCCTGTAACCTTTCCACCGTTGGCCTCAATCCGGGCACGTGCCTGAGAACGTGTAAGTCCTTCCAAAGTACCGGTAATCACAAAGGTTTTGCCTTGCAGCAACTGGGTATTTGTGCGCGATGACTGACGTTCGAATGACACTCCTGCGTTCTGTAACTTAACAATCAACTCCCGATTTGTATCCTCTTTGAACCAACCAAAGAGCTCTTCCGCCATAGTAGGGCCAATTCCATCCAACTCCAGGAGTGGTTTCACAGTGGTGAGTAGCTCGCCGAGCAAAGCCGCCAACTTTTCGTCATCCGTGTTCAATCGCTTCAGTGAGGCAACAACCGGATCTTTGAGATGCACGTTCGGCAAAAGAAGCGTAGAGAGCGGAGCATGCCCCTGTAATAAACTGGTCTCTGCCTCCCGATTGATGCTAAGAATTTTTTCGGCCATTGCCATCAACTCTTCGATCGAAAACCGGCTGAGCAGCAATCGTGCTGTGACTGCTCCGACACCATTTATTCCGAGCGCAGCCAAGAGCTTCTCGGGAGAACGATTGCGGGCCCGGTCTATTGATGCCAAGAGCTCCACTGCCTTCTTTTCTGCAAAACCCTCCAACTTTAAGAGCTCTTCCTTCTTGAGTGTGTACAGGTCAGCTTCATCCTTTATCAAACCCGATGTTATCAGCACGCGCACGGTACTTGAACCCAAACCTTCAATGTCCAACCCCTCCTTGGAAGCGAAAAACATAACTCTCCGCAGAATCCGTTCAGAGCATTGGGGGTTGGGACAAAAAAGATCAACGCCGTCCTTCTTCCTGATCAATAAATCACCACTGACCGGGCATTTCGTCGGCGGGACGATGGGAATCTCGTCGCCGGAACGAAGCTCTATCAGGGGACCAACTACGTAAGGAATTACGTCGCCCGATCTCTTGATTGTAATGGTGTCTCCTGTGCGAAGATCCAGCTGCTCTACCTGGTCGTAATTGTGCAGCGTAGCATTTGAGACGGTCACCCCTCCGACAAACACCGGTTTGAGATGTGCAGTGGGCGTAATGCGTCCTGTACGCCCAATCTGAGGCTCCACATGCTCGAGTACAGTAGTCGCTTCCTTCGAGGGAAACTTGAAAGCAATGGATCCACGAGGATCTTTACCAACTACACCAAGCCACTCCGCTTGAGCGTTGTCCGCGATTTTAACGACCACGCCGTCGATCTCGAAAGGAAGTGTGTCCCTGATGTCCGCCCACCAGTTGACGCGTGCCATCACTTCGTCCAACGTAGACAGCAACTGTACATCGGGGGGAATCATGAAGCCAGCTCTGTGCAACCAATCCAGACGCTCAAAGCGATCCTTGGGCACAAATTCATCCGGAAACATTACATCGTACGCATAGGCCGACAGGTCGCGTTTGGCTGTAAGTCGCGCATCCTTTTGCTTGAGCGACCCTGACGCCGTATTGCGGGCGTTTATATATGCAGGTTCCCCATTCTCTACACGCTCCCGATTCAACGCTGCAAACGCTTCTTTTGTAAAAAGCACTTCACAGCGTACTACAAGTACCTCGGGGGGCGCCGGTCCGCTCTCTACGGGAATTCGCAAGGGTACAGATCCTATAGTGCGTGCATTGGCAGTAACGAGGTCGCCAATCTCACCATTGCCTCGCGTGGCTGCCTGAGCAAGAATACCATTCTCGTAGCGCAACACCAGCGTCAGCCCATCAAATTTGGGTTCCACCACGTATGCAAACACTGCATCTGGAACCAACTTATGATTGCGTGCCTCCCAAGCCCGCAAATCCTCTCCACTAAAAGCATTGGCAAGACTGAGCACTGGACGCACATGAGGCGTTTTTGCAAAATCCGAGGCTAGATCGCTGCCAACACGCAGTGTGGGAGAATCTGGCGAGATAAGCTCTGGATGCTTCGCTTCTAGAGCAGACAGCTCTTGAAAAAGCGCGTCATACTCCGCATCCGTTATGGTAGGTCTGGCAAGTACGTAGTATTGGTGTGAATGCCGGTTAAGGTGAGTGCGTAACTCGGCAGCACGGTCTGCTATGCTGGTGCCCATATGGCTGGCCATCTACACCAAGCACTACGGTTATCTATCGCCAGGCTCCCAGAAGTCCGGCCATGGCCAGAAAAACAATCAGGTTCTGCGCCTGATTCAGTACAAAAACCCCCATATGCTTATCCTCCCAGACTACACTCTGCCAACCTAGAGGTAGCGAAAACCCCACCCAGGCTGCAAAGCCAACCGTCAAACCGCCCGTAAAAGTGCCCATATCCATGAGAGTTATAAGCATTGATAAGACGTATGCCGTGAGTACTGAGCCCACTATTGACCCTCCGTAGGATTTAGCCGGATTGAGGGTCTCTTTGATCTTTTCCTCGGTCAGGTTCATCATCCGCATCCACATCTTACCAAAGAGTGGACCATACCATACTGATCCTATGAGCATCGGGAGCAAAATCGCTGATAAGAATGCGAGCCAATTTTCGGGCATATGCATGGTTAAAATGACTGAAGTTGTGAATTAATTATACAACCCAGCCGGGCTGGGTGACCTCATGCTACGACATAAGTAGCTGACTCGTAGAATACTGTAAAATTCACTATGAATCAACTGTGCCCCAAATGGCACAAGCAGCTCCAGAAGGATCACGAATAACCGCGTAACTTTGATTGGGACCGAATGATTTTGCCGGTGAAATCAACACTCCACCCCGATCCAAACAGTGTTGAATGCTCTCTTCCAGAGATTCTACACGAAAGTAAGGGAGCCAAACCGGAGGCAACTTGGCATTAATACCCCGAGCATGACAAATTCCGGCTTGTGCTTTACCACCTGCACTCATCGCGTAGTCTTCGTACCCACCCATTGCGACAGGCTCTGGCTCCCATCCAATAACCGCGGCATAAAAATCGCGAAGAGTCTCCGCATCATCAACAGTAAGATCCACCCACAAGGGCGGATTTTCATTCTCATTCATTTTTCTGTATAGATTACTCTGAGGACGGTCAACAGCCGGATACGATGAACCAACGATGTTGTTTGTACTACGAATAGGCTACCTCCAGTTGCATTCAGGTCAAATATGGAGAGGAGCCTGCTTGGCGGCATCAGTCGTCGCAGCCTGCATCGTCATCAAACGATTGATGAAGCCATTTTGCCGTGCTGATGTTCGTTTAAAACCGACACACCCCCGTCAGATGCACAGATTGTAGCACTTCTGTGGTAATGGGAATAACTGGGGATATTGTGGGGAATAATGGGGTAATTATTGTTTGCAATTTGTTGGCTTAATATGCATATATCTCGGTATTCTTGCATTAAATTCGATTGCTGCTTTTGTCATCCAATTACATGCGAACTGCTACTCAATCTCGCACCCGATCGGGGCGAAAAAACGACCATGCCCCCCCCTCCAGGGCTGCTACTGCACTCGAAACGCTAACCCTTGAACACGTACTCTACGAAATAGAACTGACTGAGAGTGCTGACTGGGCGCTTGCACAGCGGCGCGGCCATTCCTGGTATGATCCAGACGGGGTGGCTTTGGCGGAAGCCCCACAAATCAGGGCAATCCGAATACCCGCACGACGCCATTGACGGGGAACCACTCCGGCGTACAAAGTTTCATGCCCCGATGCACATAATAAATACCCTTTGGCGGATTTTTCTTGCGACAGCTGGGCTACTCTTGCTCGGGAGCCTTCTATGGCAGTCAGATCAGTTCCATCGCATTCTTGTTCGAACACCGTGGGCCCGAGAACTGGCAGAATTCGTTGCCGAAACCGTTGTGGACTCCCACCGCCAAAACCTGGGAATGCTTGGACTCGTTCATGACAACCGCTGGGATCCACTCCCTGAAGATGCCCTGACTGATAGTCTCTGGTATGGATCACTGGAGTCACAGGTATCCTATAGTCAGATCGGCTCGGGGGTACAGATTGGCTCGGTACCGATCCGGCACGAACGTGGTACAGATTTCTCGCTCGTTGTGGCAAAGGTGGATCTGACCAGGACTGATGTACGGGTTCTCACGAACGACTCGCTTGCTATACAGCGAGATTTTGTCGAAGTCATGGCTAAGGATACCGGCGCCATAGCCGCCATCAATGCCGGGTTTTTTGATGAGAATGGTGCACGAGGCCTGGTGCTGCAAAATGGAAAAGAACTGCGCGCGTCCAACCATGCACATGGATACCTGCTCTTGTGGGATGAAGGAGCCTATATCGGTCCAACACGCACCATTGAAGCGAAATACGCGATACAATCTTTTCCCCTGCTATTGGCGAACGGTCAGTTGGCAACTGATGACGCAAAAAACGTGAGAAACGTCGCTCGACGCTCAGCTGCTGCACTCACATCAAATGGTGACCTCCTTTTGGTCGCAACCGATGCTGAATTGGTTGGCCTCACTATCCCGCAACTGATCGCGCTCCTGCGTGGCCTCGGAGCTAGAGACGCTATCGCGCTTGATGGCGGGGGCTCCTCACAACTGTATGTTCGGAACACAGACTACAGAGTTCGGGAATGGGATCCCGTCCCGGTAGCCTTGGGAGTTTTTCCGCGATCACGCACTCGATAAACAAACTTCAACCCCGACCATACCTCGTCAACCGCACATATCTTAACATCCACCAGCCCCATCAATAACCCGATCCTCTGAACTACGCCCATAGACAAGTCTGTACGCACCCCTGATATCTTCTTAGGCCAAGAAATCCACAGCATACCGGAAGAGGCCAACGTTGGTATCGCAGTCTCAAGTAGCATCAACAAATGTCCCTGACGATCACAAAACAGATGTACGAAGTCCGCTTCGCTGATCGCCTCTGCCTTCGGGATCACAGGTGCGTCAGCAATCAGTTCATGATAATGCGATGGCGCATTGACTGTATACGCGCGCATGCCTGCCTTCAGACCTAATTTCGTAGCCAGCGTCCTGTGTGCCATTGGACCTGTGTGATTCACTCGTAACAAATATATGCCCTATTGTTTACCATAAAAACACCAACTTCCTTCCTTATACTTATGCCGCGTTTCATTACTGTTGCCGTTCTAGTACTTGCCGGATGCACGCAGGTGGATCCACCAAACATCATATACATTCTCGCTGACGATCTGGGCTATGGGGAACTTGGCAGCTATGGACAAACTCTGATCCGAACACCGAACCTAGACCGGTTAGCTGCCGAGGGTATGCGATTTACACAACACTATAGCGGCAGCCCTGTGTGTGCGCCAAGCCGATGCACACTTCTCACCGGCCTGCATACCGGTCACTGCCAGATACGCGATAACTATGAATTGGGAGGTTTTGCTGACAGTACCGAGCGTGGACAGCTGCCGCTGGAGGAGGACACTTACACGCTTGGGCGTATGATGCAGGACGCTGGGTACACTACCGCAGTTATCGGCAAATGGGGCTTGGGGGGCCCTAACTCTATCGGTGTGCCCAATCAACAGGGATTCGATTATTTCTATGGCTACCTAGACCAAAAACAGGCCCATAACCATTATCCCTCCCACCTGTGGCGCAATGCGGAATGGGATACACTTGCTAACGGCTACTTCCATCCACATCAACGATTCGAGGGTGCAGACCCGCATGACCCAGCCGCCTATGACCGCTACAAAGGCCCCGATTATGCTCCAGATCTTATGGCATATGAAGCTGAGGCGTTCATCCGGGAAAATGCAGAGGGACCGTTCTTTCTCTATCTGGCACACACCGTGCCTCATCTAGCCCTCCAGGTACCAGATGAAGAACTGGAGGCGTACGAAAACGTGCTGTCCGAGTCGCCCTACGACGGGACCAGAGGGTACCTGCCACACATCCGCCCCCAATCGGCCTATGCTGCCATGATTACACGAATGGATGCGCATGTCGGGCAGATCATGGAGGTGCTCCACGAACTCGGCATTGATGATGAAACATTGATCATGTTTTCCAGCGACAACGGTCCCACGTATGTGGGAGGCGTGGATACAGAGCAGTTTCAAAGCTCAGGTAACCTGAGAGGTGGAAAAGGGGAGGTCTACGAAGGTGGTATTCGCGTGCCCATGATTGCCACCTGGCCCGATGTCATTGTCCCTGGATCAGTGACTGATCACATATCCGCATTCTGGGACGTGATGCCTACACTTGCTAATGTCGCGAAGATAGAACTGATAGCCGAAATAGATGGGGTATCCTTCCTGCCCGTGCTTCTGGGAGAGCAGCCTCCGACACCAAGCGAAATGTACTGGGAGTATCACGGGCGAAACTGGGGCGGAGCACAAGCCGCCAGAATTGGCCCCTGGAAAGGCGTTCGTTTGGGTGGTAGGGACAGTGTTTCCGCCCCTGTAAGGATCTACAATCTTATAAATGATCCTGCGGAAACGACCGACCTCGCAGATACCCACCCCGAGATTGCCTCAGAGTTGCTCGCACTTATGCAGTCGCGCAGCGACTCCAAAATTGCCCGATGGCATTTCGCTGAATAGCCGCGTATCTATACGGTGTGCACATGCCTGTGGAAATCCCTGACGGTGGGGATGTGAATGGCTTTCCCCGACAAATCAGGCCAGGGAAATTTCTAGAATCCACAGATTGAGCATCTTTGGATATCAATGTTTGGAGTGGTCTCATTCATGCCCGGTGCTCATCGCTCTCCCCGGTAGTATATCGGGCCCCTTATGCTGGATTGTGTTCGTATCCTGTCGTATTATTGAGCCCATCTAATACGGAAACAATATAGATCAATGGTCCCGCTTCTCTCGCTCTGGCTTCCGATTCTTGTCTCTGCAGCATTGGTATATGTTGCCGCCTTCGTACTGAACGCGGTCATTCCGCTGCATTCGAAGGACTTTGTAAAACTCCCGAATGAGGATGCTATCATGGATGCTGTACGCGCACAGGAAGTGCAAAGAGGACAATACATGTTTCCAGGTGTAGAGAGCCGCGAGGAATGGAATTCTCCAGAGTGGGCCGAGAAGGCCAACCGCGGCCCCGTCGGGATTCTTTTTATTTTACCCCCCGGTACAGGTATGTCTAAGCAGCTCATTTTCCAGGCAATATTTACGCTTGCAATCTCCGTAATGGCAGGCTACATGGGCACCGCCAGCCTCGGACTTGGAACCTCGTATCTGGAAGTATTCCAGGTAGTTGGTACGGCTGCTTTTCTGGGCCATTCGTTTGGACATTTCACACATGCCATCTGGTACGGGTTCAGCTGGAAGGTGACATGGGTTCGTGTATTCGAGGGCCTGCTTTACGGTGCGCTGACTGCCGGCGTGTTTGGTTGGCTTTGGCCCCAGTAGCACGTACGCTACAGAGAACCCGTGAAGATGATGTATTGGGATCCCATTTCGGGATTCCTGAAAGCCCTGCGGGGCTCCCAGTCTTCATTCATTTTCGGAGCTAAGCCTTTAAGGTCCGGTTCTTCGTGATCTGTGTGCCTTCCCTGGTTGTGCACCTCAATCCAGATGACTATGGAGACGTCCCACATGCTCTTTGTCGGTCCACTGGATCACGAACATTAACCTGAACGCGAAAGATCGCGGTACGCTGACCATTGAGGTATTTTGGAATCAGGTTTGAGCTGCTGGTCTGACCGTATTGGGGGAATGATATCGATGTGGCGTATACCGCCAAACGCTCAACCAGCAAGCGGGTCTGCGTCCCCTTGCCTGAGCCTTCAATCGCCAATAACATGCTCACATGCTGCGCCGATAACGACCACCCACGCGAAATAGTGCCTCAGTGATCTGCCCCAATGAACACCACCGCACGGTGTCCATAAGTTCTGCAAACAAATTGCCTCCATTGTGGGCCGTGTTCATGAGCTTATCCAAGGCAGCCTCTGATCGATGTCGATTACGCAGCCGAAATGCCTTGAGACCAGCAATCTGATGCTGCTTTTCGTCATCCGAGGATCGCATTAATGATTTTCCAACTTGGACGGGCTGGGTGCGCGGCAGGAAAGTATTGACCCCAATCATTGGCAGTGCACCAGATTGCTTCTGGCGCTCATAGTGTAGCGACTCCTCTTGAATCTTGCTACGCTGATACATTAGCTCCATGGCTCCTAGCACACCTCCCCGCGCATTTATCCGCTCAAATTCAAGCAGAACTGCCTCCTCCACTAAATCAGTCAGTTCGTCAATTATAAAGGATCCTTGCAGCGGATTCTCATTTTGGGCCAGACCGAATTCCTCGTTAACGATACGCTGGATCGCAATTGCACCGCGGACGCTCTCTTCTGTCGGTGTCGTTAATGCTTCGTCATAGGCATTCGTGTGCAGACTATTGCAGTTGTCATATATCGCAAGTAGTGCTTGTAAAGTTGTCCGAATGTCATTGAAACTGATTTCTTGAGCGTGGAGGCTGCGGCCGGATGTCTGAACATGATACTTCAGTTTTTGACTTCGCTCATTTGCCCCGTATCGCTGCCGCATGGCTACAGCCCAGATGCGCCGTGCTACGCGACCAATGACTGCGTACTCAGCATCCATCCCGTTTGAAAAAAAGAAGGACAAATTGGGCGCGAAGTCATCAATATGTAGCCCGCGGCTCAAGTAGTACTCCACATAGGTAAATCCATTCGCCAGCGTGAAAGCAAGCTGCGTAATTGGATTGGCTCCGGCCTCTGCAATATGGTACCCGGAAATAGACACCGAATAAAAATTACGGACCTGTTCCTGCGTAAAAAATTCCTGGATGTCGCCCATCATGCGCAGTGCTAGCTCCGTAGAGAAAATGCACGTATTCTGGGCTTGGTCTTCCTTGAGGATGTCCGCTTGCACAGTGCCCCGAACAGTCTGTAGCGCCTTGCGACAGATACGCTCGAACTCCGTGTCCTCCAACACGCCCCACTTGACGAGCTCCTTGGAGGAGGTGCCCAAAAGGCCGAGACCACTACCGTCATGCCCCGTAGGAAAATTCGTCTCACATCCCTCAGACCCAAAGGGGATGTACTCAGGCCGGTTTGATCCCAGTTGGCTGTAAATAACCCTCAGGGCCTTCTCCCAGCGCCCCGAATCACGAAGAAACAACTCGGTCGCCTGATCAATTGCAGTATTGAAAAACAGGGCCAAGACCACAGGCGCCGGTCCATTAATGGTCATAGATACACTGGTCTCCGAATCGCAAAGATTAAATCCGCTGTAGAGCTTCTTCATGTCATCCAGCGTCGCCACTGACACTCCCGCATTTCCCACTTTACCATAAATATCAGGCCGCTTGTGGGGATCAAATCCGTAAAGTGTCACGGAGTCAAAAGCCGTTGAAAGCCGGTGGGCGGACATACCTTGGCTCACTACATGGAACCTGCGATTGGTCCGCTCTGGACATCCCTCTCCCGCGAACATCCGTGTCGGTGCTTCATACCTTCGTTTGAAAGGATACACGCCGGCCGTAAACGGGAAATAGCCAGGCAGATTCTCTTTCAGGGCAAAATTCAGCCGTGCACCTTGGTCGGCCACCGCGGGTAAGGCTATACGTGGTATCTTGGTATTAGCCAAAGACCGGACAAATAGCGGAACGCGGATATCGCGATCACGCACCGTGTAGGTATACGTTTCCTTCCGATACTTATCGGCCCATACATCCCAATTGGTCAGGATATTCCTGCACCGACTATCCAAGCGACCCCACCAATGGGCCTCCATCGTGCTAAGGCGCGTGCATAATTCTTCGGCATCAGTGGGATTCCAAGCCTCCACCTGATCTTTCGTCCCTCGCACCTGCCCCCATTTGCGGGCACAAGTGACTTGGCTGCGCACCCAATCATGGTAATCTCGAATCGAGTCACAGACCTCACCCAAATAGCGTTGCCGCCGGGCCGGTATAATTGTTTCGCTATTGGGAGACGCCGGATGCCCTTCCATAGACGTAGTGTATTGAAAATTGCATTTCTCACGCAGCATGGCAACCAAATCCATATACAAAGCCGTGACACCCGGATCATTAAAGCTAGAGGCCGTGGTGGGATAAACCGGCATGGTGTCTGGAGACTGATCAAATGCCATCCGATT
The DNA here is from genome assembly GCA_002238805.1 of Rhodothermaceae bacterium bin80. Classification (GTDB taxonomy): domain Bacteria; phylum Bacteroidota; class Rhodothermia; order Rhodothermales; family Bin80; genus Bin80. The sequence goes on from MPNB01000018.1 coordinate 37,473, forward strand.
GCGCTGGACTTGTTTGCGGACATCACGCAGGGCATCCATGCTACCTCTGTGATCATACTTGTTGAGCACGACAAAGTCGGCCACATCCAGCATACCAATTTTTTCTAGCTGTGTCGCCGCACCATAATCAGAGGTCATAACATACAGCGTAATATCCGCTAAATCGGCAATTTCGGTGTCACTTTGCCCAACACCAGCCGTTTCTACTATGACTAAATCGAATTTAGCTTTGGAGCAGGCCATTATGCTTCCCGAAAGTGCCTCGCTGGTAGCGCGATGCTCCCGCCTTGTGGCTAGGCTACGCAAGAAAGCTCGCCCCTTGGCTTTTGGACCATAGAGAGCATTCATCCGAATCCTATCGCCCAGCAGTGCGCCCCCGGAACGCCATTGTGTAGGATCCACGGACAAAATCGCCACGCTTACCCCAGTTATGTCTTCAAGCAGACGAAGAACAAGCTCATCGGCGAGCGTGGACTTGCCGGCACCGCCTGTTCCCGTAATCCCGACAACCACTGCGCGATCCGGGCATTCTATTTCATTTGAAGACTGCAATTCTGCATGGGTAAGTTGGCGGGCCAACTTATCAAATGGGAGTTTACCCACCGGTTTGGAAGTGACCGGAAAATCGCAGGACTTGAGCATAATATTGATCATGTCCTGAAGCCCAAGCCGCATCCCATCCCGAGATGTGAAAACGCGAGTCACGCCCATAGCATGCAACTGCTCGACCTCGTCCGGGGCAATCACACCACCTCCACCCCCGAAGACTTTTATGTGCGCCGCTCCGCGCACATCCAGTTTCGTAAGCAGATAGTCGAAGTATTCCAGATGGCCACCCTGATATGAAGATACTGCAATCCCCTGCACATCCTCTTGCAAAGCTGTTTCCAAGACTTCTTGCACAGACCGATTATGCCCAAGATGAATCACCTCTGCTCCGGAAGCCTGCAGTACGCGCCGAACGATGTTAATGGCGGCATCGTGCCCGTCAAATAGACTCGCTGCCGTAACAATCCGAATAGAATTAGACGCTCGGTACGGTGTTACTTGCTCTGGACGCTCCATTGACTGCCGCAATTAAGAATACAGCGAAGAAGCCCGCTCAGTCTGTTAACCCTGGATTGGGGACCATGTTCGAATGGATCCAAGCCCAATGAATATTTCAAACACGATCAATACGTCACAACTGGCAAAAGAAAATTGTCACATCCACACCCGCAACCACTACTATTTCGCCGCACTGATAAACTGTCTGCATGCTTTGTCGTTAGGCTACAAAGGGCACTTTTCCCATTAACACAACAGGGGGTCGTCCAAATTGGATCACCCCAGGAACCCACGAACCGCCGCATTTGCAATCTCCAGTCTTAGATCATGGATAAGCACGCCGGGGGTAGCTGAACCAGGTCATTGAAGAGTTCGGAGTGGGTCCGAGTACGAACGAAGTTGACGGATCCGCTCAGCTTTGGCGAATCATCAACATGGTAGATCAGAAGGAAATTCCCGCTATTATGGCATTCGCGGTGATTTGCCAATGTGCCCTCAGCGCATGGCCCCTCCGTCCGGGACCGAACGAGGCCTCATGGGACAGCGACCTTGCGCATCTTCAAAGTAGATTTCAAAATCTGCGGAGCCCAACATCTGCTGCACGACAGGGTTATGGGTGCTCACGTATATTATCCCCTTTTTTATCCAGTCCGAGGCCGTGTAGACTTTGTCCCACGAAAGTTTTTGGGAACTCTTCGATATCCTCGAAGCCTAGTTCAATATCACGCCCGTCGTGTGGAATGGACGCGGTCTTGAACAGGTAATCCCACAGACTGAGGCTGATACCGTAATTAATTCCGTAAGGGTGTCCCTCCGGCCAACGCTTGGCATGATGCCAGATGTGCATCTGCGGGCTGTTGATCACGTAACGCAACGGCCCCAGCGGTACCCAGATATTGCTGTGGTTCGCGTGTCCAATAACTAGAGTGATCAGGTAAACAATGAAGAACTCTTCAATTCCAAAACCGATCATAGCCAGTGGAATGTACTGCAATCCATTGTAGACCACATTTTCCATCCAGTGAAACCGGAGATGTGCGGCAAAACCCATCTCCTCGACGGAATGATGCACCTTGTGAAACTCCCACAATGCCGGGATCCGATGCAGTAACCGATGAACATTCCAATGAACGAAGTCCCGGATTATAAACAAGACAAGCAGCTGAGCCCACACCGGGAGATTCCCCACTTGAATGGCCACCAGATTGGTGATCCCTATACTGGCCAGCGCATCATTGAAAATATTCACTAACACCATACTCGCCGCATTAAAAATGAATAGCGAGAACAGGAAGTAGTTAAAGAACATGTAAAAGAGATCAAGCCAGAAATCGTGCCTGAATTTCTTTTGCTCCTTCCGCCATGGTGCAAACAATTCTAGCACAAAGAAAAAGGCACTCACCCCAACAAGCCAATAGAAGTAGTTCTGCCAGTGAGGCGTCGTGATTTCCCCCCAGAGGTAGGAGGCGTAGCCCTCATAGGCATTCAGAAATATTTCCCAGTATTTCTCCATGTTCAGTTAACCCGTACGTGCATACCCTTCCATACGTGCCAGCACAAAGGTCTCAAAATATGTACGCATGGCCTGATACTCCGGTAAGATCAAATCCCGATCCTGTTCCCAAATCCGTCCAACCGCCTCCTGAGCCTGCTCCAGAATCGGCACATCCTCCGAGATGTCCGCGATCCTGAGCTCTGGCATACCACTCTGGCGTGTTCCAAAAAAATCTCCTGCCCCCCGCAACTTCAGATCGGCCTCGCTGATCTCAAATCCATCAGTGGTACGCAAAATCACGTTCAACCGCTCCCTCGCTTCAATGGACTGCCGCCAATCAGCCATAAGAATGCAATAGCTCTGATGTTTCCCGCGCCCCACGCGTCCCCGTAACTGGTGCAACTGGCTCAACCCAAACCGCTCGGCATGTTCAATTACCATCACTGTTGCGTTTGGTGTATCAACGCCAACCTCAATGACTGTGGTTGCGACAAGAACTTGGGTCTCGCCCGACTTAAACTGCGCCATTGCAGCTTCCTTGTCTCGAGACTTCATCTTGCCATGCACAAGTCCAACCGCATACTTCTCACACAACTGTTGCCATGCAAGGAAACCTGCTTCCGCATTCTTGAGGTCACTGCTCTCGCTCTCCTCCACTTGCGGGTAAACAATATATGCTTGACGCCCTTCACTCAATTGCTGCAGGACCAGTTTCTCCATTTCGGAGCGATACTTGTCTCGAAACAGCTTTGTGACGACGCGCTTGCGTCCCTTGGGAAGCTCCCGTATGGTGGTAATTCCCAAATCTCCATAAACGGTCAGCGCAAGAGAGCGTGGGATTGGTGTCGCAGTCATCAAGAGCATGTGCGGGTTATTGCCTTTCGCAAAAAGTGTGGCCCGCTGCTCAACACCGAAGCGATGCTGCTCATCAATCACCGCAAGTGCCAGATTCTTGAACTTCACCTGTTCCTGAAATACTGCATGTGTGCCTACAACGATATCTACCGAGCCACTGGCAATTTCTACCAGAATTTGCTCACGCAAACGCTTGCGCTGCCCCCCCACCAGCAAACACACACGAATGCCGATCGGCTCAAGGTACCTTTGAAGGCTGGTATACTGCTGTTCCGCCAGAACTTCTGTTGGTGCCATGAAAGCACCCTGGAATTTGCTATCAACTACCAGAATCAACGCTGCAACAGCAACAACCGTCTTACCGCAACCAACATCGCCCTGCAGCATGCGGTACATGGGGTGCCCACTCAGCATATCCCGTTTAATATCACCCAGGGCTTTTTTCTGATCGTGGGTTAATTCAAATGGCAATACATCATTGATAAACTGCGAACAGCGCGAACCCTGAACCTCCAGACGAATGCCCTGTCGTTTGGCACGCATCTTCTTGATCTGCCGGAGCATGAGCTGGAGAAAGAATAACTCCTCAAATTTTAGTCGCTGCTTAGCTTTATGAAGTTCATCATGGCTTTTCGGGAAGTGGATTGCACGCAGGGCTACGCGACCATCCAATAAGTCATACTCCTCCTGAACCCACTCCGGAAGGACATGCGGGAACTCCAGCCCGCGTGTTTTAATGAGTCGATAAATTATATGCCGAAATGTCCTGCTGCTCAATCCTACCGCCTGTAACCGCGCGCTGCCAGGATAAAGCGCCGTAATCCGAGCTGTTGAGAGCCGCGGCCCCCCTTCATCCAGTCTGTCGAAATCCGGATGCACCATTGTCCATCTTCCACCATACTTTGAAGACACATCCCCTGTGAATGCAATACGATAGCCCTCCACAAAAAATCGACCTAGCCATCTAAATCCTTTGAACCACACCAGTTTTAAACGCCCGCCCCGATCGTCACGGACATCTACTTCAAACCGTTCACGGTGACGACCAGAAATCACCTTGGTACTAACCACGGTCCCTATAATCGTTACGGTCTCTCCCTCTGTTTTCAGATCTACCACCCGAGACACATTAGTGTGATCCAGATGACGTCGCGGATAGAAATGCAGGAGATCACGACAGGTTTTGATGCCAACTTGGGCCAATGCGTCTGCGCGCGCTGGTCCTACCCCCTTGAGATATTTGATTCCCTCAGCAAATACGTACCGTGCCATAGCAGCCCGCTGCCGTGCATTGTTTAGAATACTTGCCTAGTACAATTGCCGAATCTGATTATTCCAACTGATCTGAAAATATTCATGCTTTGTGAAACCGTAACCGTTCCAGAATCTCATATTGACTGACCACATTTTATGTCTGAGATTTGTATCGGGCTAGTGGACACGAAGCTTTAACAGTGCACTCTAAAGGTTTTTGAGTTGGATAATTTGGACCTTGAGCAAAATCGCCTTCTACAGATGTCACTTTCCATCCATCTTCACGCTCCCCTAATGACATACCTATCCAGACGGCAGCATTAGTAATTTGTCTGTGTAAATAGCAATAAGCTACTACACCGATCGAGTGCAATCGTTCGATCACGGCTACTAGGAACCCACGACACAATCCATATTCAATTCGAAGTGTAGGCACCCCTTGTAGAACCAGTTTATGTCTGGCTCAACGCCTTCAATTGAACCTGCGAGACCTACGATTTGAATCTAGACCGCCTGTGTCGGCATCGGAAAGATCAAGACCAATACCGAACGTCGCCTGATAGCCTTCATCATTAGGAGTAAGGTCAAGCATCAGGTTGTCGCCGGTGCGCCGAAAAATTCCATCGTTGGTATTCCGTGTAGGGCGCACTCCACGAGCTGAATATGGCGCTTCGGCATACACCTGATCAGACAGTACATCCTCGAAATATAGCTGAGAAGTGAACTCATATGCGCTGCCCTGACTGACCTCGGTGCGTATCTTGAAATGGATATGCACTGCCCGCCCCCGATACCATCCTGGATAAATCGTCATGAATCTGGCCATTCCAGACGCATCGGTCAACTGATAACCACGCAGGAATTTCTCTTCGCGCAGATCTCTACCTGCACTCCGATCCTGAAATGCCGAGTAGCGTCCCACTGCATCACACTGCCAAATATCTACCCTGGCACCGGACAGTGGAACGCACTCTTCATTGCCAACCTGGGACACCTGGAAGGTCAACTCCAATGGCAAACCCGGCAGGAAGACTCCTGTAGACGGTTCAGTCCGAATATCAGACCGTTCAAGCTCCAGATCTGCAAAAAAGGGACCCTCTGTCTGCTCAGGACGAACAATACACGGGGGCAGCGCCGTCTTCCCCACTACGGAAACCGGTCGCCTGACAGCATCGCTCCCCGAACTTACTAGGAAAGCAGCTCCAAAGATCTGAATGATTTCCCTTCGACTAAGTATCCGACCAACCTGCCTATCGTCTGAATCCATGATTTCTCACTCTTGTACAAATGGTTGAGAGTTATATGCATGTCCATGCATCAAAAGTGAGACGCAATTTGTCACCCTTTTATTCCGGCTCATACCTCACCCCATCAGTTTTATCTGCGCCAAGATGACCTGATATTCACGACAATTCCGGTAGAACCTTTCGATTTATATTGCGCAAAGCTTGTGTAAGATATAATAGCACAGCAGACGGTAAAAGCGGGGGAGGCGAACTCGGGTCGAGGAACCCCAAACCCCTAACCTTGTCAATGATCCTTCACACGGCATCTCATTGTGATGGCAGATTCTCATCATTCCGCTGTTTTTCCTGCCTCTGAGTATTACCCCGACCGTGGACCTGCCAAATACTTTCACGGGCGAAGGAAGGTGTTGAATGACTTCAGCAACCTTCTCCAATATGCGTCAAACAAGTCCTGGGGAACAACCTTTCTGGTTCAGGGGGCTCTTGGTGTGGGGAAAAGTGCCCTGCTTTATGAATGCGGGAAACATGCAAGAGCTCAAGAATGGCAGGTCGTGAAGGTTGGAGTGGAATCCCTTTGGAAGCCATATAAACTACTTGACTCCCTAGGCCTGACGGACAAGTACAAGCTCTCCGAAAGATCCATGCAGTTCGGGCTGAAGAATCTTTTTAGGAGGGGATATAAAAGCACCCGACCTGAGCCTACGGTTGAGAGTATCCCCATGGACGGGCAACAACCGTTGTTGCTAATCTTGGATGAAGCTCAGGCGCTGGGGGATAAGGATATTCCACCATCTCAGCACAAGGCGACTGCAATCCATGTACTTGAATTTATCCATAATGGTGAGTTGGGCAGGCCGATCATCCTTCTTACAGCAGGACTTGGTGGGGCTAAGAGGGGTTTTGGTGAGTTGAAAATTCCGAGGTTTGCAGCAAACTGTTTTGTGGAATTAGGCGCGCTGGACAAGGGATCTGAGTGTGCGGTCATCCGGGATTGGATCAAGAAGGAGGGTGGAGCCAAAGGAGGTCCGGCGGCGTGGATTGATGCGATCGCACAGGAAACGCATGGATGGCCCCAACATATCCAATCTTATGCTAACCTCGCTGCAGATCAACTGAAGGCATATGGCAGAATCATGGAATCTGACCAATTAAATGCCGTACTGGAAGCTGGCCGAGAAAGTCGCAAGGAGTATTACAAAGAACGAGTAGACGGTTTTTTTGGAGATGAGATTCAGTGCCTGATGAATTCTATTCCAGACAATCCGTCGGGACCTCCTGCTTCTCGCATAGATATTATGTCTTCGCTGACAAAAAAATATGGCGACCGTGAAGCGAAAGACCTGTTTGATCGCTTTATTAGGAAGGGGATACTGGAGAAAAGCGGAGCGGGACTTGTCGTCCCCATCCCCTCGATGCATGCCTGGATGAAGGACGAATATTCCCGAGAGAAAATCGAGTTCCCCCGCGAGCAGCAGATAAGTCGGGGGTTGCACGAGCGGAGTTCTGGGTTGGAACGTTGACGCACATGCGCCTCGAACCCAGTCAGTTGGCACTAAATCCCGCCGAAAATAGTTCCGATAACTGCAATTTCACGCCCGCGGAGTTCCAAGAGTGGTTCGAGCAATCGCTGCGCGCGGCGGGCGTGTAAGGACGTACAGGGCGCATAGAGCGCCGTGGGACACGTCAGGGAGCACGTGGGAACGCGTCTCTCGTGGCCTTGAGCGGGCTAGGATGCGATCACACGCAATTCAGGCAAAATTAGAGGGACCATCTATTAAGCAAACACACCCAACTCTGCCCCATTCCAATACCCCCCGCCTGTTCAGGTTGCGCGCGGGGTTACGGACATCAAAATCTGGCTGTTCGTCTCCATCCCCCTTAATCTATGGGTATATCAATGTACACCATCTCCGGGGCCACGGCCATCTTCTGGGATACATTCTCCGAACCTGGATGCATGGGTCCGCCATTATCTCTCTCGTCTGGAAAAGGACGGGTGTGTACAGGTTTTCCTTCTACCAGGGCGTGTAGCCGGGCCTGCTTGCCCTATATTCGTCCGATGGAAACCAAACCAAACTATTATTGCCATGAAGATATATTTCGCCCAAGTCCTGACAGTTATGTTCGGGAACTCTGTTGCTAGGGCCCGCGGTCGATCGCGGCCGTAATCGGGGCGGGCGACAGGGATTTACGCATAGGGCTGTCAACTCCGATGCCGGAGCTTGTTACGGCGCATGAACAGGCACCTGCATACCTCGTTGCTCCGATAGGGCACGACGATTGTCCAGCATCGAACTGTCCGAATGCGGAGAATATTGGAGTGGAGTATAAATGTGACTATATATGTGCGCCAGTTTGGCCCGGGGAACCATTGCTCCAAATCTCGGGGCCGTGGAAATACTTCATATGTTGTCCAGATTGCAACTTCGTCCAGCACAGCACGGAGCTAGAGATTGACGAAAGAACGGTTGCGGGCTGTTATTGCCAGGCACACGCATCGCAAGTTGCCCCCGCAAGAAGCAGCACTGGGACGGCGTTCCCTATGGGTTATAATTTAGTTCTGGAAACTATTGACATTTAAACTAGGCAGCCCTACACTGTCACTTTGCTAGTTCCATAACAAAACTAGACCATGAAACATTTTAAACGCTGGGCACTCCATTCAGTATTAGCATTGCTGGTTGCAGTAACCTTGGGAGGAGCTACGCTAGAGGATTCTTCGAATGCTGTCTAGGAAGAGGCTCCTACACAGTGCTCCTACTGTATCATCTATGATCGGGAGACCGGCGAAACGATCCAGTATGGTTCGAAGACTCCTTAGGGACCTTGACCATGGAGGGCTGTGCATGCTATTGCGAGTGACAGAATTCTCAGACTGTGGAGCGCTACTACTGCCTTCCCGTCTCCCCTCCCATTCAATAAGCAGCGCCCGGATTTTCGGGTGCTGTCTTATTTGCTTGTTTCTGGGGTCAGCCGCTATTGCGCAGGATGAAGGGCTGCGGTACCTGACCGATGTCGGTACTCCACCGATATCTGCGGTCATCAGCTACACCCCGATTGGCGATGGTACTGCCATCGTTGTAGACAATGCGGACAATATCTTCCAGGTGATATCCGATCAGCGGACGACTATGATTGCCCAAGGTGGGGCAGGGCCCTGCGAACTTCAGGAGGTGACGTCCTACACTGTCGGCAGCGATACTCTGTACGTATTTGATGCTCAACAGAGTCGGATTACAGGGTACCACATTAGCAGTGGAGACTGCACAGCGGAAATCGGTCTTCCAGAGCTCGCGCGATTTTCGAGTATCGGAAGGGTTGGTGGATCGTTCTATCTGGCCATGACCAGGTATACCAGTGTGTCTCCTTCTGATGAGACCCTGCTGTATCGTCTCAGTGCTTCTGGGACGCTTGAGCCTTTGGGTCTGACTTTGGCTGATCTCAAGGCTGATCTGCTGATTACGTCTGGGAGAGTGGGTCGAAGAATTTCGCGGATCAAGGAAAAAGATGGAGTGCTTTACTTTCTCTTGCCGCTATCGCATAGGGTCTGGCGATACGACACGCGAACTGACCAGGTGTCATCCATCATTCTACGTAATGAGTCCCCGGATATTTCCGAATACTCTAATACCACAGATCTGGAGGCTATTGGGCGAGTTCTCATAGGGTTAGAGAGGGAATTGGATTTGTTTCTGATGGACGATCATATAGTCGTAATGTCTAACTTCCAACACCAGTTTCAGTTGGGGGTCTATTCCTATTCGGGAGACTTGGTTGTCAAGGACGTTTCGCGCCCCGTTGATTTTGCTGAGCGTGGCAGCTTGTACTCCCTCAAGGAGACTGACTCAGAATCAACACCTTATAGTATTCAGGCCGTGGCCTTGCCCCAGCCACGTTGAGGGCGTTCAGCCATAAAATCGTTTCGGGGGGCGCTTTGAGGCGGAGTGGCAGTTGGCCTAGCCTGAATTTCCAACCACGTTTTTTGCGGTCGGGTTCGGTATCCAGGCCTATGAGGATTTAGACATATTCAATGATGAGGTTTCGATCCTGCATCCAGGAGATTGGGCCTTGGGCTCCGACATACCCAGCTGCACGAAGTTCTGTGTTATGTGCCCGTCGAGTGAGTCGTACGACGATTTGGTCATTTTGGGTGATGATCGTAGCGGGCGCATTGACGAATTTGTTAAAGATGGTTCGGCTTTTCGCCGTCTGATAGCGGGGGCCCAGTCGCTGTGCCAAGACCTGGTAGAGCGTACTGGCGATGAGCGTCAGTTGTAAATCCAGGTCAA
>MPNB01000170.1 GCA_002238805.1 Rhodothermaceae bacterium bin80
GCAGATCTATGGGAAACGGCAATGGTGTGGAGAATTCTGTCAGTGTGCCGGATATTTCGATGGATTGGATTCTGATGAATCCACCCTATTCGCGAACGCGGGGTGGTCAGAGTGTTTTTGACATTGCGGGTTTATCGCGTGCTGAACGCAAGGCATGCCAGCAGCGCTGGAAGTTTTTAGTGAGGGAAGCGCCGGTGAATAATCGGGCGGGATTGGCGGCTTCGTTTCTTGCCTTGGCGCGCCAGAAATGCAAGCCGGGCGGGCGGGTTGGGTTTGTGCTACCGTTGTCGGCGGCATTTGCGGAATCCTGGACTGTGACGCGGCGGCTGATTGAGCGGGCGTTTGAGGACATTGTGGTTATCGCTGTGGCGAGTGGTCAGGCTTTGGGGAAGCAGGCACTTTCAGCCGACACGGGGATGGAGGAGATGCTATTTATCGGGACCAAGCGGGCAACGAATCACCGCATGGATGAAACGCTTTCGGCAGCGGTGCATTGTGTGACATTGCGGGCACCTGTTTTACGGGCGGGAGAGGCCGGTGAGATTGCCCGATCAATCCGTTCTGCGATCAGAGAAGCCAAAGCTTCTGGGAGCAGCTATGCTGTCCGGGTAGGCGATGATGAGATCGGGCAGATGTGTACGTTTACGACCCGGGCAGATGGAGCGCCTTGGAGCCCTCTGGGTGTTTTGCACGCCGACCTTGCATTGGCAGCGAATGCACTTCTGGGAGGCACTATTCACTTGAACGGTCAGGTCATCCCCATTGGTGTGCAGATATCTTCGATTGGAGAGCTTTTCGAGGTTGGTCCAACACACCACCTGATAGGTCATTTGTCAGGTCGAAATCCAATTGGTGCTTTTGAATTCGTACCAGTATTCAATTCAGTGAATGCAATTGGTTCTAATCGCGCGCTCTGGAGAGCCGACAGCCGCACGCAGAAGCAACTTCTTGTATCACTGACACACAAGGGGATGTCTCCTGCCGGTGTGGGGTCGGAGGCGAAGCGGAAAGCGATGCATGCGTCTCGCAGTACACTGTTCTATGCACGAAATATGCGCTGGACCTCCCAGTCGCTATTGGCCGCAGTAACAACGTACCCGGGCATGGGTGGTCGGGCTTGGACCTCGCTTCAGCACCAGGATGAGCGCGTACGCAAAGCATTTGCCCTGTGGGCCAATTCTACGCTGGGCTTCCTGGTTCACTGGACACAGGGTCAACGAACACAGAGTGGGCGGTCAACGACACAAGTGAAAGCATTGTCAGGTATTCCCTGTCCGCAACTGGACCAGATACCAACGAACCGTTTAGATCAAGCTGCTGCTGCATTTGATGAACTGTCCACACAGTCATTACTCCCGGCCTGTCAGTCCCATGCAGATGATGTGCGAAAGAAAATTGATCATGCTGTCCTTGAGATGCTCAATCTGGCCGGTGGTGCTGCTCCCGCAATCATAGACACATTGCGCTGGCTCTGGTGCAATGAACCCTCGGTCCATGGACAAAACAGAAAAGCACTCCACCGCCTGAAGCGGAGATGAATGCTTGGTGGTCAATCAGCATACAAGGCAGTTGACTACAGAAAGGTCCACACTGGCGGGCCGATCTGACTTGAGGGTCGTAGAAGTCAGTGCATACTTTCCCACTGCGCTTCTTGCAAAAATCTGATTTCAAGATGAAATCTACTATGCCAGGTGGTCAATAGTTAGGCCTGGGTTTAAGGGGCAGCCGTCCACGCCAGTACATAATCAGCAGAAATCCAGCGGCCATTCCACCTAAATGCGCCAGGTTTGCCACACCAGGCTGAAGATCGGTCGTTGCGAAAATAAGCTGCAGTAAGCCATACCCAATCACAAAATACTTAGCCTTCATTGGGATCGGCGGAAAAAGTAGCATAATACGCTGTTCTGGAAACATCATGCCAAAGGCAAGAAGTATTCCAAATACGCCGCCCGATGCGCCGATTGTAGGCCAGACCGCCCCCGAGAAATAAGTAGCGGCAAGTTGAACAAAGCCGGCCCCAATCACACAGGCGAAATAATAGATCGAAAAGCGTCGGGAACCCCATGTATTCTCAATCTGAGCGCCAAACATCCACAGCGCAAACATATTGAACAATATGTGCGAGATCCCCCCGTGAAGAAAACTATACGTTGCAAGTTGATACACCTGGAATCCATTCCCAAGCGGCCACAACGCAAACCATCCCACAAGTGGAAAAATATTGACAATCTGGGCAAGAAAAACCAGCCCGTTTATGATTAACAGGTTCTTGATGACGGGCGGAAATGCGCCGTAACCACCTAAACCACCATATGGGGAGTACATCATCCCAGATATCTATACCCGTCTCCTTATAGCACTTGTAATACCATTTGGTTGCAATGCTCACGAAGAAGCTACCGATAACAATTGCTCTATCCACCTATCAGGTTCGATCAGCCCTAGCGCGGTAGCGACCCGTGTTTCCCCGCGCTCCCGCGCAAATACTGGACACGCGTACTAACGTACCTGGCTCCTCCCTCGGGTTGGACTGTGTGCGTGACTATGTTTAGCGCCAATTACATTTTTCACCGGTGATACTTAAAAATTCTCTTGAGGGAGAGCGCGTACAACGAGGCGGAGCACCGAACTGCGAAGCCGGAAAAGAATATGTCCATCCTACTCCAGCAGCCGCGAAGCCTTCATACGACCTGGGTTCCGACCACGGCCCCAAGCACCCACAAAACTAGGCTGTGCACACACAATCCTCCCAAGAGTCCGACGACTCTTGTCTTCGTTGGCAAATACCGTGGGCTACTCTGCGGAAAGGTCTCTGCAAAGAGTGGTAAGAATTCCAGGATGGGCTTGCATACTTAGTGCTTGCCAGAGAATAGGCCATTTTCGCGATTCTTGCTATACTCATAACAATCTGGGCCCGTAATTGTGGCGTCGTTGGTGGCGTTTCGGGGGAATTAGGTGCCTTTCGGCTTGCTGAACGGTCACGGGAAGACATTTTTCGCTCTCCGATGCAGCTGGGACGCGACCATGCGTTCCAACCCGAGCTACGTCTGCCTTTCCGCTTATGGCGGAGCCTGTCCAAATTCCTTCGGTAGGATTACGAGCGGCGCTACGCCGCTCGTTTTCGGGCCTGATGCCAGCGCCTGAGCCGCTCCTCTTTCCGCTTCAACTGCAAGCCAAGACGATGCATGTTGGCCGCAACCACAGAGAGCGCCACCGTGCGACCAAACCCTTCCTTACCATGCGTACGCACCAAGTCCAGTCCGCGCTGGTTCAAATTGTTGATCGCGGATTCTACGGCCGGATGCTGACGACGACCCTCCACAAAGTCCGGGACGGATGCGCGCGCCTTGTCCGCATGACTTAAACG
>MPNB01000019.1 GCA_002238805.1 Rhodothermaceae bacterium bin80
AAGGCCGATTTTGGGCCTGAAATGGCCAAATTGAGGCCAAAAACTCCTAAATTAGCGCAAAAGGTCAGTCAGTGCGCGACTGAATTTGCAAACTTGCGTCAACAGTCGGCGGTATCCCTCATGACTGAACGTTTTGGAGCTATACTCCAGCACAGCGCGAAGATTTAATACGGCGGATTGCACTGCTTCTCGCAACATGTCGCGCCACACTAACTCGGCCTGAACCAGATTCTGTGCGATCAGTGTCAGTAAGGAGAGAATCTCCTTGGGGCGCTCGAGCATGCATTTCTTGATCAGACTTGACAGAAACCCCCTAGCAGTCTCGAGGCCGACCACGGGCAGCAGGATGGCGAGGGATGCATTCGCACTACCGCCATAGTGGTTTACCACGATCCGATCAAGAAAGTCCGTTGCTATGTCAGCATTTCCCGTTGTACCCAGCAGCCGGAGCATTTCAGGCAAATTATAATCGCGATAATCTCTTTTGCGCGTTGGCCATCGGTCGGCTAGTTTAGACAGTAGGTGCCGCATTTCAGCGTCGCTTACCTTGTCACGCTGTGTAGCGACCCAAGACACTGCATTTTTAATGCCACCACTCGCGACGATTTCCAGTGTCTTTGCTTTGGGCCAAACAACAAGGGCTGCGAGGCGATAGATAAGGTCCAGCGTCGGGCCGGAATTGCCCATGTAGTCTTCTAACTCCTCCTCGTCAGGGTCAACATCTTCAAGTGCATCCAGAGGAATGAGTTCGCCGTCGGCTATTGAAAGCTCGCCGAAGGGTGGATGGCTGCCATCACGGGCGACCCAATTCTCTAGGTGTTCCTCACGCGCATACAATTCCGTAATTGTCGAACCAATCATAGGTTCACCTCCCCAGGCTGGATCATAATCAATTTCAGGATCGCCTGTCTCTCGAATGTACACCACAGCGGCGTGCATGTCACATTTCGCATTTTCGGCTGCCTCCCCTAAAACCCGTGCTACCGCTGCGTCGGTACCTTTTAATGTATCAAAGGAGAGGCCGTCCTCGGTGTACGAGTGATCCAGCAACCAAACTATCTTATCCGTCTTACCATGGTCCTTCCAATCTGCCAGGCACGCCTTGACCTTGTCTGTTAATTTGGTATAGTCAGGTGCTCCGGTCCATTTTTTGCCGGAACGAATAAACAGGTTGTATACGAGAGATATGCGATGCCCCTTGGTCACTGGTCGTGCCTCATGAAGACAGTCTGAGTAAAACGCTGCATACGGAAGCTCCGAGGGCTCTCGAGCACTCATGTTGAAGACGGTCTCCTGATCTCCGTGGCAAATGGCCAGTTCACCCCCTTCGCCAAGAGTCGGCAACGACAGGGACAGGGTAGCAATCATTCCCGGAATCTTTTCCGTATCCCGGTGGGCGGCAAAAAATCCGCCTTCCCTGTAGACGAGGAGCTTGTACATTTTCGCGCCGAGTTGCTCTTTATCAAACCCAAGACCTTTGCTCACGAGGTTCATGATTTTCTCGAACGTGTCAGGCCATGTGTGGCCGGTCACATGAACTTGGTCGGCATCAATCTGCCAGCAGTCGCGCACTGCTGTATCCATTAGCGTTGTGGTTCCTTTGCCGTAGGGTGCACGTTCCGCTATATCAATCAATGCGTCAATTTGTGCCTGTGGCACTGGAAATGAGAGCGTTTCCACACCATTAAGAGTGACCTGTGGCATCGGCTCGTACAGCCTGCCACCTACGCAGTAATCTCCCGGACGGTCAACGGACTGAAGTAGATCAATGAGGCGACCGGTTATAGGTCCATGATCGAAGTCTTGATTGTTCATTACGATTATGTACGGAATCTATGGCACATGAGGATCCAATCGTGTAGCATCAGTAAAGGGCGTTGAGAATTCGTGGGATGCAATATAGGTTGAAAGTGCTATACTGCACTCCTCTGATCAACTAAGATTTTACGCGTCCCCGCTCTTTGGTTGGTTCTACCACGATTCGTATAGAATGATTGATTTTTGTGTCAACCAAATATCTGTGAGTTTCATGGAAGATGTTTCGTTACAGTGGTACTATACGGCTTAAGGCAGGGCATTCCCTACCACTACAGTGCGGGAACTTGCTCTGAATCATATCTGGTTCTGCCGAAATTCTTATGGATAGAGGCATAGGTTGCCGTCAAAAAAGAGGGGCAAAAGCTACTCTACACCCCGACGCGCTCAAAAGCACTGCAAAGTTCAGCCAAGAGTGCTGGCACCACAGTTGCTCTCGCTCCTTTCTGCAAATTTCGGTGTTCTCATGGAACCAAATAGCCAGACCTTATTTATATTCAGTCCAAATAAGTATATTTGCAAGGTCTGCTCTGATTTCGAATTATGCCGCCTGCTCCATTGACGACTTTTTGTGACGGATGTCCGCTTATGATCTGCTCTGTCCACGGTTGTGCAGAGGAGCGATTACGGGATATGGGTTTGCGAGAAGGAGCCCGGGTGGAGGTAGTTCAAAACTCAGATAAGCTTATCGTGCGTCTGGCCGGCTGTCGGATTGGGTTGCGTCGTGATATGGCTGCCGATATCCTTGCAACACCCGTGGAGTTATGACATTACGGGAATTGCACCCTGGTGAATCGGGTACGATTCTAGGGTTTGAACCCAGTGCAGCCGTAAACCGTCTGATGGAGATGGGTATGGTTCCCGGTTCACAGGTTCAGGTGGTGCGCGTGGCACCCTTCGGTGATCCCATTGACCTCAGGGTTCGTGATTACCATCTCTCAATCCGAAAATCCGAGGCCGCCCTCATTCACATATCCAGGCACGAAGGGTAAGCTACAGGATCTGACGTGACTCTCCAATCGCCCATGCGTGTCGCCTTGTGTGGTAACCCTAATGTGGGGAAGACCACACTGTTTAATCAATTGACCGGGTTGCGTCAACGTGTGGCGAATTTTCCAGGAGTCACAGTTGAGCGTAAGGCAGGCACGCTAGCCGGAGCCCCGCATGTTGAGGTCATCGATTTGCCAGGTACATACAGTCTTACTCCACGGTCTGTGGACGAGCGTATTGCCTACGAAGTTCTTGTTGGGCGGTTGGAGGAGGGGCCCGATGTTGTGGTCTGTGTGCTGGACGCTGGCAATCTAGAGCGCAATCTGTACGTGGTGAGTCAGGTGATTGATCTGGGCTTGCCCGTGATCTTGGCCTTGAACATGATGGATGTAGCCGAAGAAAATGGTTTGGTGGTGGATGCGTCTGTACTGGAAAAGGATCTGGGAGTGCCCGTTGTTCCCATTACGGCTTCGCGGGGCGAGGGGATTGATGAGCTAAAAAAACATATTCTTGATCCGCCTGAGCCTGCACAGGTATACCGATGGCAGCTTATGGACGCCGTGGATGCCAAGATCCCGGCCTTGATCAAGCAATTGGCTGAAGAGGCACCCCACGTAAAGCCAATGCATTTGAGAATGGAGGTTTTGCGTGCGTTGGCGGAAGATGAAGCATTGGATGTCTGGCGGTTGGAAGTCCCAGAATTCGTGAACCGTATTGTAACCCTGCGGGAGGAGTTTGCGAAGCGGGGTATTGCGTGGAGACATGCGGAAGTAAGTGGTCGGTATGCTTGGATAGGGCCAATTGCTCAACGAGCCTCGCGCCGTTTCAAGGGACCAGCTACACTCAGCGATAGGATTGATGCGGTGCTCACACACCGCGTCGCGGGACCACTCTGCTTTTTGTTGATACTGGTATGCGTTTTTGAAGCGGTTTTTTCCTGGGCTATTCCGGCTATGGATTTGATTGAGGCAGGGGTTGCAGCATTGGCCGGAGGCGTTCGTTTAGTATTACCAGCAGGCTGGATTACAGATCTTCTGACAGATGGCATTATCACCGGAGTCGGGAATGTCGTTGTATTCTTGCCGCAGATACTGCTCCTCTTTTTCTTTCTGGGCATAATGGAGGACAGTGGGTATATGACACGGAGTGCTTTCATTATGGATCGCCTGATGAAGCGAGTGGGGCTTAGCGGAGGTTCTGTGCTCCCACTCTTGAGCTCTTATGCCTGCGCCATTCCCGGAATCATGGCTGCCAGAACATTAGACAGCGAGCGTGATCGCCTGATCACGATTATGGTGGCACCGCTTATGAGCTGTTCAGCACGCCTTCCAGTCTATACGCTTTTTATTGCTGCCTTCATACCTGCGGGTAAGCTTATGGGCGTATTCGGGTACCAGGGGTTAGCAATGTTTTCCATGTACATGATGGGGACAATCATGGCTTTTGTAGCCGCTGCCATCCTGAAGCGCGTGGTGTTTAAGGGACCGCCAAGTTACTTTGTAATGGAACTGCCACCGTATAGGCGTCCACGATTGCGACAATTATTTTGGCGCATGTATCAGCGATCCAGAGTATTTGCTGTTCGGGCGGGAAAAATTATTCTGGGCTGCAGTATTGTTCTGTGGTTCCTGGCAAGCTTTCCACGTACGGAAACAAGTCCTGAGGCAATTCAGATTGAGGAACAGGCGATTCAGGAACGGAATATAGAATATGCTGCTGCGCAGGCACTTACTCCAGATAGGGATTTGACGGTTGCAGCTGACTCGTTGTCGCTTGTAGATCCCATATTGGCATATGCGCTAGACTTAACAGCACAGGCAGATGTCAAATATGCCGCCGCGCTGGACAGTGCAAACATTGTTCGGCAGTCTGCCCAAATCAGAGGGAGTGCCATAGGATACCTTGGGCGCATACTTGAGCCTGTTATGCAACCACTGGGCTTTGACTGGAAGATCAGTGCTGGTCTGGTGAGTGCTTTTGCTGCACGTGAGGTCATTATTTCTACGCTTGGCATCATTTACAGCGTTGGAGACGCCGAAGGTGGTGTAGCTTTGCGTGATGCCCTGAAAGCGGATCAATACCCGGATGGTCGGCCGGTTGTTACGCCGCTGGTTGCTATGAGTCTCCTTGTGTTCTTCGTATTTGCGCTGCAGTGCATGAGTACACTGGCGATTGCGCGTCGGGAAACAAATACCTGGCGCTGGCCAATGGTCATGTGGTTCTACATGACCACGCTAGCTTATTTGGCCTCCCTGCTGGTGTATCAGGGGGGGCGACTACTTGGTTTCTCGTAAATGTGGGCCCAGAGGGACTTGAACCCCCGACCGACGGATTATGAGTCCGTTGCTCTAACCGACTGAGCTATGGGCCCGAAATGGAGCAAAACACGCTGAGTTTAGTTGCTCAGTTATCGTAGTTGTTGACGCTCGTTGCATAAAAATATGAGAACAGTCACAATATTTGTCTTCATGAGCGCATTCCTGGTGGTTGCCTGTCAGGACACCGTGCCACCGGGTAGCCAGAATACGCTGGTTGATCTGACACACAGCTTCGATACAACAACCATCTATTGGCCTACCGCAGAAGGGTTCCAACTACACGAGGACGCCAAGGGATGGCAGGAAGCGGGATACTATTATGAATCAAACTCGTTCAAGTCATCTGAGCATGGCGGGACTCATTTGGACGCTCCTATTCACTTTTCCGAAGGCCAGTGGGCGAATCATGAGATCCCACTGGATCGGCTAATTGGACACGGCATTGTTGTGGATGTGAGTGACAAAGTGATCGATGACCGAGATTATCAGATAAGTGTGTCTGATCTTCAGGAATGGGAAGCAGTGAATGGACAAATACCAGAGGGTACCATTGTATTGTTGCGGACAGGATTCGGTCGGTATTGGCCGGATCGGAACCAGTACCTGGGCACTGATTTACGGGGTGCGGAAGGGGTGAGTCAGTTACATTTCCCTGGGCTTGCACCAGAGGCTGCAAAATGGTTGCGCGATGAGCGTAATATCAGTGCGGTTGGGATTGATACTGCCAGTATTGATTATGGTCAGTCTAACGACTATGTTAGCCATCAGGAACTCTTTGAAGACAACATTCCGGTGTTTGAAAACGTAGCAAATATGGAAGCGCTACCAGCCAGCGGATTTACGATCGTGGCTTTGCCCATGAAGATTTCTGGAGGCAGTGGTGGTCCACTCAGAATAATTGCCATGGTGCACAATTGATCGGTGAGCAAGAAACTAGACGAAATTGATGCCCGGATACTAAACCTCCTGCAGTCCGCAGGAAGGATGAAGCGCATTGACATCGCAGCGCGCGTTGGACTGAGTGCGGCCAGTGTAAGCGACCGCATGCGTAAACTGCGGGAGAATGGACTTCTTACCGGCTATCATGCAACAGTGAACGCTAAGGCCCTAGGGTTCGATATTACAGCTTTTATCCGTGTGTCTGTGGATACCTCAGAAAGCTATCAGTCTCTGATAGGACATGTACGTAGTTGTGATGAGATACTGGAAGCCCATTCAATCACGGGAGAAGGATCGCATATTTTAAAGGTCAGGACGCAAAACACAACAGCATTGGAGCGCTTGCTTGCGGGTATTCAAGCTTGGTCGGGTGTGACGGGTACGACAACAAGTATCGTGCTCAGCACATACAAAGAGTCTAGGCAACTACCTGTTTCGCCAGAAAAATAGGAAAGAACTGCATTGCACGTGAGTGGATGAACGGTAGACTGTATGCCTGAAGATCAGACGGCGACCCGGAGGTCAGTGTCCAGTCAGCAGGATCATATACTGGTCACTCGCGCGCTGGAAGGAGATCAACGCGCGTATCTGGATCTTGTGGAAAAGTATCAAAAAGGTCTACACCTGCATATCAGGCGCACCATCGGCAATGTTGAGGGTCTGGAGGATCTCGTACAAGAGGCTTTCATCAAGGCATTCAAGGCGCTGCACACATATTCAGTCAATTATGCGTTTTCGACATGGCTATACAAGATTGCATCGAACCATGCGATTGATTACAAGCGCAAGCGAAGATTAGTTACGACTTCGCTGGATAAGCCAATGCCGAGCAGGGATGGTGAGGTTCGTCAGGAAGTTCCTGATATCACTTACCGCCCGGATCGCAGGATCGAAGACAGGCAGCGTGTCAATGTTATCCAGGATGCCATCGATTCACTTCCGCCCAAGTACAACCGTGTGATTGTAATGCGGCACCAAGAGGAAAAATCCTACATGGAGATCGCCGAAGAACTGGATCTCCCGCTTGGCACGGTGAAGGCGCATATTTTTCGGGCTCGCAAGCTATTGTATAAGTGTCTCCGAGATAAACGTGACTCGCTGTAAACATCCGTTCGGCGCCGTGCGCTATTTGTTTTCACATTCATAAGTCAGCATGATTAATCGATACACTCATCCAGCCATGCGTACCCTCTGGAGTGAACAGCGCCAGTTTGAGGTATGGCTTGAAGTGGAGCTGGCAGCTTGTGAAGCTTGGTCCAGGGTCGGAGTTATTCCCGAAGAAGATGTCAAAAAACTCCGAAAAAATGCATCCTTTGACTTGCAGCGTGTTCACGAAATCGAGCAATCTACCCGACACGATGTGGTTGCTTTTACGCGCGCGGTCAGCGAAGGACTCGGACCGGAAAAGAAATGGGTACACTATGGTCTGACTTCATCGGATGTAGTGGATACGGCCTGGTCGGTGCGTCTTCTGGAAGCCAACAGACTCATTGAGGAAGCTATCGGGTCCTTGCTGGAGGTCCTGCACGACCGGACGCTTGAACACCGGCATACGCTTATGATGGGTAGAACGCACGGTGTGCATGCGGAGCCAACCACATTCGGACTAAAACTTGCGCTCTATTATGCGGAAATGAGGCGCAACCTGGAGCGGTTCAAGGCTTCGGCTGAGGGTATGCGAATCGGAAAGTTGTCGGGTGCGGTTGGGACTTTTGCACATACTCCACCGGAGGTCGAGCGAATAACTTGCGAAATTCTCGGCCTTGAGCCGGAGTCAATTGCCACGCAGGTCATCCAGCGGGATCGCCATGCCCATCATGTGAGTACGCTGGCACTCATTGGGGCCAGCCTCGAGAAGATGGCCGTAGAAATACGCCACTTGCAGCGCAGCGAAGTTCGTGAGGTTGAAGAGGCCTTTGGTGAAGGCCAGAAAGGCTCCAGTGCCATGCCGCATAAACGTAATCCCATAGGTAGCGAGAACATCACCGGCTGTGCCCGATTACTGCGCGGCTATATGGTGGCAGCCATGGAAAACGTAGCTCTATGGCATGAGAGGGATATATCACATTCCAGTGTCGAGCGTGTCATCCTACCCGATGCAACGACGGTATTGCACTACGCACTACTCAGGTTAACACGGATCTTGCGAAACCTGACTGTGAATGCCGAACGCATGCGGAAAAATTTGGATGCGACGCATGGTCTGTACAACAGTCAACGGCTGATGCTTAGATTGATTGACTGCGGATTGACACGTGAAGCAGCTTACGATCTGGTCCAACCTTTAGCCATGCAAAGCTGGCAAAACGGTCAGAGATTTCAGTCATTAGTGATGTCCTCGGGTGCGATAATGGCACATATCTCACCGGAAGAAGTGGGGAAACTTTTCGATGCAACGTACCACACGAAACATGTGGACTTGCTCTTAGCACGTGCGGGGATTCGGGATCACGCTTCTTGATTCTTATGGAAATTATATCCATTGAGTAACCCAGGAATTTTTTTGGTCAGGACGGACCCACTGGGCCGGATAGCCGTCCGACCCGGAGCAAATTCTAGTGTGTGACCTGCGGACCTGAGTGCGGCCACAACATACGGGCCTCCGGGATTGGGACAACTGCACGGCCAGGGGCGTTCGGGTTACCGACCCCTAAGATCCGTGAAATGGACGTGTAAGGAACTACATTATGGTTATCTTACAGGTGTGATTTCCATGAGTTTGAATAAACACTATCATGACAGGTCATAATATCATTCTCAGATTGATCGTCGGTCTCGGGCTATGCTGTTTTGCAGCCCCAATTTTCGCACAGACGGGTACAATCATCGGGAAGGTTATTGATTCCGAGACTGATCAGCCACTGACCGGTGCCAGCGTGTTGGTGGTTGGAACGGGTATGGGGGGCGTGACCGATGTTGAAGGGGATTTTGAAATTCTAAACCTTACCCCCGGGGCATATACTTTGCGAATCAGCTTTGTAGGCTATGCTCCTCAGGAGTCCGTGATAGAGTTGGCAGAGGGCGAGCAGTATGTGTGGAATGTTGCCCTGGCTCCAGGCACCGATTTGAATCCCATCCAAGTGACAGCCGGGCGACACCAGGAAATGGCGCTGGATGCGCCTGCATCAATTGACATAGTAACTGCACGTGATATTCAGTTGGAAGTTGCACCGTCCACAGTCAAAGCACTGCGTAACGTCACCGGGTTGGATATAGTGCAAACCGGAATAGATCGTCACGAGGTTGCTTTGCGGGGTTTTAATAATACGTTTTCGAGGGCTACACATGTGCTCACCGATTATCGGGATGCGGGTGCTGCATCCATTGGCGTAAATCTGCATAATGTTATGCCGGCTTTGGCGATCGATACCGAGCGGGTAGAAGTTGTACGTGGACCGGGATCGGCACTTTACGGTCCTGGTGTGGACTCAGGTGTGATCCACTACATTTCCAAAGATGCTTTTAACTACCCGGGTAGTACAATATCTGTGAGTGGAGGGCAGAGATCTATGCTTAATCTCCAAGGGCGTATTGCAACAGTCTTCGGAAAAAACCTTGGTGTAAAGCTGCTTGGCAGCTATGGGACGGCCGAGGATTTTGCGCTCAGAAGCTGTGATTCTGCACTTATTGAGGCCGAGAGATTCAGCGAATGTGCGGATCCAGAGGATGCGGTTCAGCTGTTCGTAGATGGCATACGCGAGACCAGATTCAAGAAACTGGTGCTATCCGGTAACGTGGATTGGCGTATCGGTGCTAAGACAACGCTTTCTCTTAACGGGGGCTTCGGTGGTTTTGATGGAACAATGTTGACCGGTGTTGGCACGGTTCAGGCTAAGGATTTTATATACAAGTATGGACAGATTCGGCTCTCCAGTGGACCCTTCTTTGTGCAGGCTTACTTAAACTCGAATGATTCGGGCAATTCGTACGTGTATGGTGGTGATCCGGTTGTGGAGTACTCGGAAGAGTACACGATTCAGGCCCAGTATGCAAAGGAAATAACTCCCCGCCAGCAGTTGGTCGGAGGAGTTGATCTCACATTCGATCGCCCTGATACTAGGGAGACAGTGCTCGGACGCAACGAATACATCGACAATATCGACGAGTATGGTGCTTATTTGCAATCGACCACGAAGATTTCTGATAAACTGGATTTAATCTTGGCGCTTCGCGGAGATTACAATAGTGTGGTGGACAAAATTCAGGCGTCTCCGCGATTTGCGGTAGTAGTAAAGCCGACCCCGACTTCGAGCTTACGTGCGACATATAACCGCAGTTTTTCGTCACCGGATGCAACCGGATATTTCCTGGATTTGGTGGCGGCTTCACTCGGGGTACTCAATATACGGGCACGTGGTGGAGCTACCGGGTTCACCTATACCAGAAACCCTGACTATCTGGAGCTGGGAGCCCCGTCTGCGCTTGTAGCTTCCAGCATGCTTCCTGGCATGGAAGGTGCATCTGTTCCTGTTGGAATTGACACCGGGGTAATATATGGCCTCATGTACGAAGGACTGGCCGCTATTCCAGATGCGGAACTGGCGGATCTGCTCACTGATGCAGGACTCAATATTCCTGCAGCACTTATTCCTCTCCTGAAAGAAGGACTTAGCCCGGCAGTGACCCCCATTCAGGGGTTCAGTCCTGGAGTTTTGGGTATCCTGAACTTGAGCACACTTACACTTACGACCGGACCTGAGGTGGATAACCTCCAGGATGTAGAGCCGATCAAGCAGACGGTCTCCCAGTCGTGGGAGATTGGGTACAAGGGGATCATCAGCGATAAGGTGCTGTTCGCGGTTGATGGCTATTTTGCAAAGCGGAAAAATTTTACCGGTGCACTTCAGGTTAAGACGCCATTCGTACTCGTTCCCAATCTGCAACAGGATTTGATCCGAGATATCGCGGCAGGGCTTACAGCAAACGATCAGATAGCGAGTGCGCTCGGATTGTTTGGTCTGACCCCCCAGCTGGCTGCGGAAATGTTGGTCGGCATTGCCGGCAGCGATCTGCCCGATGGTGAAACACCAGTTGCAATTGTACAGCCCAACGAGAACAACAAAGGGGAGGGATATTTTCCGGAACTCATGCTCGGTTACCCTAACTTTGGAAGCATCCAGTACTTTGGCATGGATGTCTCAATGCAGGTGATTGCCTCTGATGCTCTGACTCTTTTTGGGAATGCATCTTGGATTAGTGACGATTACTTTGATCACACCGAAGTTGGGGAAGAATCTGAGGACTTGGCGTTGGCGCTTAATGCACCAGGCTTTAAGGTTAAACTAGGTGGGCAGTATAGACACAGAAGCGGCTTGTCGCTCAATGCATCTGGACGATTCACTAAGGGTTTTCTGGTGATTTCGGGGCAATATGTAGGTGAGGTACAGAGCCACACCGTTATAGATGTTGGAGTAGGCTATGCCATAAGTCAAACCGGTATCCGGGCGGACTTGGGGATCAGTAACCTGTTTGGCAGTGACCATCGTGAATTTGTAGGTGCTCCCAGGCTTGGGCGGGTTGCCAATGCTCGACTAACCTACACAACCGATTGGGGGAAGCTAAGCGGTTATGTAGAATATTGAGCTGTTGTTGCTATCTTCGAATTTTTAGGTGTTCATTCGATTTTCGGACGAGCACCAACACGAAAGATTGGAGAAAGCTTGATAATTACGCAGTAACATTTAGGTGCAAATCACTTACCAACAAAGACATGACTACTCGAAGCTTTTTTTCCAGCATTATTGTGCTGTTGTTTGCTTTAGCATTACCTGACTGGGCGTTTTCTCAGGATACTTCCGTTGCGGGCACGGTCTCAGATTCAGAAAATGGTATGCCGCTGATAGGGGCAAATGTGATTCATGTTGAATCTCTGCAGGGCACGGCTACCGACGAAGAGGGGGGATACACACTCAGTGGTCTTTCTGTGGGCACTAACACGATTCGAGTGTCCTTTACAGGATACAGGTCGTTCGAAACCGAGGTAGAGATTTCTGAGGGGGAGGTTTATCTTTTGAATGTGGAGTTGGTACCTGGCATTGATTTGGATCAACTGCAAATTACCGCCAGCCGGAGGCAGGAGAAAGTGTTGGATTCGCCGTCATCTACTGATGTGATCTTGGCTCAGGACCTTAGAGGTGTGGTCACTCCCACGACCGTGACCTCGCTACGTAATGTCACTGGGTTGGACATTGCACAGACCGGGGTAGATCGACACGAAGTGGTTCTTAGGGGCTTCAACAATGTTTTTTCAGGGGCTACGCTGGTTTTGACCGATTATCGTGATGCAGGTTCGGCTTCGGTGGGCGTGAATCTTCACAGCCTGATGCCCAACTTGATGGTAGACCTTGATCGTGTGGAGGTTGTACGCGGACCCGGATCCGCGCTTTATGGTGCAGGCGTTGATTCCGGTGTGATTCACTATATAACCAAGGATCCATTTACTCATCCTGGGGCCACAATCAGCGTTAGCGGTGGAGAACGCTCGCATCTGAATGTGCAGGCGCGTGCTGCAACTGTGATAGGTAGACGTGTTGGTGTTAAGGTAACTGGATCGTATGCGACAGCTAATGATTTTGCTCTCGAATCCTGTGACTCGGGTCTTTTGCAGGCCCGTGCATTTGATCAATGTCCTGACCCAGAAGACGCCGTGCAGATTTTCGTAGATGGTGTTCGGGAAACAGATTACAGCAAATTCACTGTGTCTGGAAACGTGGATTATCGTTTAGGATCCAGAACTAGACTTTCCCTAAACGCTGGAACGGCCGCGATGAATGGAACGATCTTAAGTGGTGTGGGCACTATCCAAGGTGACGACTATCGCTATTCATTCGGCCAGGTGAGATTATCCAGTGGTTCGTTTTTTGCGCAGTTTTTCGTGAACGCAAACGATTCGAGAGATACCTATATCTATGGCGGTGATCCGGTTATTGAACATTCTCGCGAGTATGTAGGACAGGCGCAGTACGATCTGCAATTTGGTTCTAGGCAGTCACTGATCCTAGGCGCCGATCTGGAGCTCACACGTCCAGATACGAGAGGCACAGTCTTAGGACGCAATGAGGACAATGACAACATAGACGAATACGGTGTGTACGGCCAATCAATCACTAGTATCGGAAACCGGGTTGAGTTAACCCTCGCGTTGCGCGGAGACTACAACAACGTTGTAGACAAAATCCAGGCTTCTCCTCGTGTTGGACTGGTAGTCAAACCCAATCCAAATTCGAGTTTTCGGGTGACCTATAACCGCAGCTTTTCCTCCCCCACGGCCACAAGTAACTGGTTGGATTTAGTGGCGGCTTCTCTTGGGGGGATCAATGTACGCGGTCGCGGCGCTGCCACTGGATTCACATATGCACGGAACCCTGAGTTTCTGGCAGTGGGAGCTCCAACAGATCTTGTTGCGTCCAGTCTGCTGCCCGGGTTCGAGGGAGCTTCGGTTCCCGTGGGCATAGGTACGGGCGATGTTTATGCCCTTATGTATGCGTCCCTTGCGGCAATTCCAGATCAAGACCTTGCAGATATGTTGGCGGCAGTCGGGCTGAATATACCCCTACCGTTGATTGCATCGCTCAAGCGGGGGTTAGGTCCAGAGAGTACCGTTGTGCAGGGCTTCAGTCCTGGAGTTTTGGGTGCACTCAACCTTAGCACACTTGGTATAGACTTAGGGTTGACTGATCTAGAGGATGTAGGACCTCTCGAGCAGACAATTTCCCAAACTTTTGAGGTAGGGTACAAGGGCATTCTGAATGAGAACGTCCTATTTTCGGTGGATGCTTATTACGCAACTAAGAAGAATTTTATAGGTGCTCTTCAAGTGCGCACACCACTTGTGCTGGTACCGACTTTGGCTCAGGACCTTGTTCGTGATATTTCCACTGGGATTGCAAACAACGCTACGTTGGCACTTGCACTCGGACTTTTCAACCTGACGGCGGAGCAGGCGGCTCAACTTCTGGTGGATCTGGCCGGCAGTTCTTTACCTAGTGCGAGCACCCCCATAGCAATAGTTCAGCCTAACGAGAACAACCCGGGGGTAGGCCAGATACCCGAGATCATGTTGTCATACCCCAATTTCGGGGATGTTGGATATTACGGTGTGGACGCTTCTCTTCAGGTGATCGCCTCACGGGCACTCACATTGTTCGGAAATATGTCGTGGGTGAGCGATGACTTTTTTGATCACACGGAACTGAAAGAAGAGTCTGAGGATAAGGTATTAGCCTTGAACGCGCCCCCCCTTAAGTTAAAACTGGGTGGACAGTACCAGCATCGGAGTGGATTCAGTGTCCGCGTGTCCGGTCGATATGTGAAGGGTTTTCGTATGATTTCCGGGCCGTACAATGGCAATGTGGAGTCTTATTTCGTAGTGGATATGGGCGTTGGTTATGAGATCAACCGTGCGCTGCGCGCTGATCTTGGAATAAATAATGCGACCAACAGTGATCATCGGGAGTTTGTTGGAGCTCCCAAGCTCGGCCGGATTGCGAGTGCACGCCTGACTTACACCACTGATTGGAGGTAGTATGGGTTGTGAATATTTCGCAACTGTTAGGAATCCACGTTACAAAACTCAGGGGGTAATGGCGACTTTTTCCCGGTATAGGGCAATTGAGTAGCTGTACTCAACCTATAGCGATAGGATGGGACGATCGAAAAAGAAACAGCGGCAAGTTGAGCATTATACGCATCAGGGGAAGGAGCGGGTTAATAATCCACCGGTTGGTCTGGTTACCCCGGAAACCGACGGAAGTGAGGATAAAAAGATCTACAGTCATGACCCGCATTTAGATACTCAACTGCAGTGGGCTGGAAAGCAGGAACGCACATCATTCGAAATTCCTACTGTCTCTCTTCATGTCCACGAGCGGATTGATTCCCACACGGTCGTAGAGGCTGTACGGAAACGACCCGATGGAGGTCCGCAGTTATCTCTATTTTCTACGCCTGAAGAAAACCCACCAATTCGCCAAGCGATCGAGTTTTACAAGCACCGGCAGAATTGGACTAACAGACTAATCGCTGGTGATAGCTTGTTGGTCATGAGCAGTTTATTGGAGAAGGAGGGGCTTGGCGGGAAAGTGCAAACTATCTACATTGATCCGCCCTATGGTGTTAGATATCGTTCCAATTTTCAGCCCTTTGTTAGCCAACACGACCCTACCGGCGGGGATATGGATAGAAATCTAACGGCGGAACCTGAACAGATTCGTGCATTTCGGGACACGTGGGAACTTGGAATTCATTCATACCTGGCCTATCTTCGAGATCGTCTGCTGTTAGCACACGATCTACTGCACGAAAGTGGAAGTTGTTTCGTGCAGATTGGCGATGAGAACGTTCACCGCGTGGGGATAGTCTTGGATGAAATCTTTGGAGCGGAAAACCGGATCGCCACAATCACATATGTAACTACGAGCGGAAGTTCGGCAAAACAACTACCGGAAATAGCAAGTTATCTTCTCTGGTATGCAAGGGATGTGAAAAAGGTAAAGTATCGGCAATTGTATGAGTCACTAAACCGGAGGCAGTTAGTTAAACTGTTTAACTGGGATGCAATGGTCGAACTTCCAGATGGAACGTGTCGGAATCTAACAGACGAAGAACGTTTTGATCCAGATCAATATTTGCCAGTGGGGGCACGAATATATCAGCGACGGAGCCTTGATTCACAGGGAGCTTCAACGACGGGTAGATCGGAGCCGTATGAGTGGAACGGACGCGTATTTCCTTGCCCACCGGGTAGACAATGGTCAATTTCCAAAGAAGGGATGGATAGACTTGCAGAGTTGGGCCGTTTTGATGCTGCTAAGAGGCAGATGAGGCTTTGCTGGAAACGTTACGAAGAGGAAGTGCCTGGAAGGCGGATCAGCAACGTCTGGGCGGCCCAAATGTCTGAGCAGAGGAAGCGCTATGTGGTTCAGACTGCAATCAAACCGATCCAGCGCTGTATCCTGATGACCAGTGATCCGGGTGATTTGGTACTTGATCCTACCTGCGGTAGCGGAACGACTGCCTATGTTGCCGAACAGTGGGGTAGGCGGTGGATTACCTGTGATACCTCGCGAGTGGCCATCGCCGTTGCTAGGCAACGCTTGTTAACCGCTGTTTACGACTATTACGAATTAGCACACCCGAATGAGGGAGTTGGAGCTGGATTTCGTCATCGCAACGTTGAAACCGTCTCACCATCAATTTTGGGTTACGATGAGCAACCCAATCAGACGGTTTTATATGATCAGCCGCTCCGTGACCGCAGTAAGATGCGAGTTGCTGGTCCGTTCACAGTTGAGGCCGTTCCTGCGCCAACAGTAAAACCTTTGAGTGAGATTAACGAACAAAAATCCCCCCCCCCCCCGATTTTTCTTTAGCTCGCACAGGAGAAACAATCCGTCAAAATGATTGGCGTGATGAATTGTCCAAGACCGGTGTACGAGGTAAGGCAGGTCAGCGTATTTCTTTTGCGAGGCTAGAACCCTTGCCGACGATGCGTTTTCTACACGCCGAGGGCGAAACGCAACCAGTGAGCGCTACAGAAAAAAGTGAAGATTATACGGCTAACCCAGACCGTGTTGTCGTCTCATTTGGGCCGGACCATGCCCCATTGGAACAGCGTCAAGTCGCGCTTGCAATTGAGGAGGCGCAAAAACTTGTTCCGAAACCCACCATAATAGTTTTTGCGGCCTTTCAATTCGATCCCGAAGCGTCTAAAGATATTGATGAGACGAACTGGCCTGGCGTGACTCTGCTCAAAGCGCAGATGAATGTTGATCTGTTGACCGAGGACCTGAAAAAGAAACGTGCGAGTAACGAGAGTTTTTGGTTGATTGGTCAGCCGGATGTGACAGTCGAGTGCCCCAGCAGTAATGCAGCAGAAAAAGAGTATTGCGTTTCCATTCATGGATTTGATTATTTCAACATGGAGACGGGAGATATTGAGTCAGGCGATTCGGATAGGATTGCAATGTGGATGCTGGACACCGATTATGATGGCCGCAGCTTGTTTCCTAGACAGGTGTTCTTCCTTACAGATATGGGTGCGAAGGATTTAAAGCGGCTCGAACGTAGCCTCAAAACAGAGGTTGAGCCCGAGCTCATGAAAGCTTATGTCAGTACACGCTCACTGCCATTTATGGCAGGACAGCATCGTCGTGTGGCCGTCAAAATCATTGATGATCGTGGCATCGAGAGTTTGAAAATTGTGGAATTGGAGTGATGCGAGAGATTTCAATGAGAAACTCTGAATTCTGCAAAAAATGCCGTATGTACAACTACTCCAGATGGGCAGTAGGGATGCAGATATGGGTCATCAAGAAACCATGGGCGAATATCCGCCCAATAATTCTTGATCTTGGGTTGCCGGAGTTACTTGGAACAGAATAATGCCGAGCGCAACCATTAATCAGCTTATCATAAACTCGCCTTACCAAGAGCCAACAAAGCATTGGCATTATGACAGGCAGAAGCGATTATTCGACTTGGCTGATGGGCGTCGATCTGCCGGATTCGTGGTGGCATCAGGCGATTCGAAGGCTTTTGATGATCCTGGCGTGTTTAAAGAGATACCATTGGTTAACCAAATTCGGCCTCGCGTCAAAGCATGGCGTAATGCAGGATACCCAGGAGTTACAGGAATCACGAAGAGATTGTTGAATTACTGGAACGATCCTGAGGAATTTGCGAGGAGGAGGTTTTTCTTTTGCCAGTTGGAGGCCGCCGAAACACTAATCTGGCTCGCTGAAGCGTCCGCAAGCGAAAAGATTGGTCTGCAGATTCCTTCTGATGGTGGAATGTTCGGTCGGTTGTGCGCGAAGATGGCAACAGGTTCGGGAAAGACCGTGGTGATGGCCATGGTTATCGCATGGCATGTCCTTAACAAGGTCACGTATAGGCAGGATGTGCGGTTCTCCAGGAATATATTGGTTGTAGCCCCGGGGCTAACAGTTAAGAATCGATTAGCGGTTCTGAAGCCAACACATACGGGAAATTACTACGAGAGTTTTCAAGTAGTGCCCTCATCCTTACTTGAAAAACTGCGGCAGGGGCGTATCGTAGTTCGAAATTGGCATGCTCTGTATTGTAAAACAGAGGAAC
This sequence comes from Rhodothermaceae bacterium bin80, assembly GCA_002238805.1. Classification (GTDB taxonomy): domain Bacteria; phylum Bacteroidota; class Rhodothermia; order Rhodothermales; family Bin80; genus Bin80. The sequence goes on from MPNB01000019.1 coordinate 18,156, forward strand.
AGATCGCAAAAAAGCGTGGAGTTGATAAACGCGGGGTGAAGAGCGACGAGGCTTATGTTCGGGAAGTTCTTGGCGATATGGCGACAGCTCGAAACCTTTTGGTCATCAACGACGAAGCGCATCATGCATGGCGCATTCTTCCTGGATCGAAGGTGAGAGGGGTTGACAAGAATAGTGTGAAAGAAGCCACGAAATGGGTTGGGGGATTGGACCGAATACACAGCGCACGTGGTATACTCAACTGTTATGATTTTTCCGCCACACCTTTCGCGCCGTCAGGTAACCGAAACAGAGATGATGCACTTTTTGGTTGGATCATTAGTGACTTCGGACTTAATGACGCAATTGAATCTGGACTCGTGAAAACTCCTCGTGTTGTTATTCACGATGATGCTTTGCCAGACATCAGAACGTACAAGTCTCGCCTGTACCATATCTACAACGATCCAGATGTTCAGGACGACTTAAATAGGCGACGGGCTAAACCAGAGGAACCGTTACCAGACTTGGTAATGAACGGTTATTATTTACTTGGTCATGATTGGCGAAAAACCGCCAAGAACTGGGAGAAACAATCGGAGGAGGTTACTCCGCCGGTGATGATTACCGTCGCTAATCGCACGGAAACGGCAGCGCGCATTAAGTACGCGTTTGATCGAAAAAAAGTGCGCATTGAAGAATTATGTGATTCCAAACGTATTCTCCACATCGATTCAAAAGTGCTCAGCAAAGCCGAGAGTTCAGAAGAACCAATCACTGATTTGGACCTCTCCCCGGGTGGTACCAACCAAAAAAGGGTCCGTACGAGTAAGCAACAGGCAGAATTTCTCCGACAACAAGTAGACACTGTGGGACAGATCGGCAAACCTGGTGAGCTGATACAGAACGTGATCTCCGTCGGAATGTTATCCGAAGGATGGGATGCGAAGACGGTGACTCATATTATGGGGCTGAGGGCATTCTCCAGTCAACTCCTTTGTGAGCAGGTTGTCGGGCGTGGACTACGTCGCACTACCTACGATGTGAATCCAGACACTGGCCTATTTGAACCAGAGTATGTGAACATTTTCGGTGTTCCTTTCACTTTTTTGCCCCACGAGGGCGGGGATGATAACCCACCTCCGCCCCCTAAGCCGAAGACTGCCATAGAGCCGGTTCCAGACAGAGAGAAATTTGAGATATCGTGGCCAAATGTGATCCGCATAGAGCATACACTCCGTCCAGACCTGTCTGTAGATTGGGAAAAGCTGGGGCCACTAGACTTGGATGCAGCAAAGATTGCGAAAATAGCTGAGCTAGCTCCTATTGTAGAAGGCAAGCCCGATGTGACGAAGATCAAGCCGATCGACTTAGAGAAATTGGCAAAGGAGTCTCGCCGCATGCAGCGGATCATTTTTGAAGCAGCGAGAGATGTTTATGATCAGGTTCAGCCGAACTGGAAAGGAGGTAAAGTTGTTCTGTTAGCTCAGTTGGTATGTTTAGTCGAAAAATTCATTACACGGTCGGACAGGATTCGCATCACATCGCGGTCACTGGGTTCCCCGAGTGATATTTCGCGTAAACTCATTATCACACTCAGTATGGTCAAGGTAGTTCAGCATATTCTGGATGCGGTTCATTTCCAGAATACCCAGAAGCTGGATATTGTATTTGACCAAGATCGACCCATTCGTTCAACTGGTGATATGAGCACATGGTATACTTGCAAGCCGTGCGAACCCACAAAGCGGAGCCATATAAATTATTGCGTCTGTGATAGTACGTGGGAAGCTTCAGATGCCGGTATACTTGACACTAGCCCGGAAGTAAAGGCATGGGTCAAAAATGACCATCTCGGTTTTGAAATCTTATACACTCACCGGGGCGTCATTCGAAAGTACCGTCCTGATTTTCTTGTTAGACTTGAGTCTGGCACTATGTTGATTCTTGAAACAAAGGGAGAAGAAACTGAGCAGACACGTACCAAGCATAAATTCCTTCAAGAGTGGGTCAAAGCCGTAAATACGCACGGTGGCTTTGGACGTTGGTCTTGCGATATATCCCGAGTTCCGGGTGAACTTCACGAAATCCTAAAGAGACACGCAGTAATGGACTAACTTAATCGCTTCTACCGTGAATGTTGTGGGTGGAGGCCCAAATTGCCGCAGAAAAAAGAACGACGGACCTGATGCAGGTGTAGCATTTGAGTTAAGCGGGGGGTTGATTTACGGTCCAGGTTCCCGTTTTTTGGGGCGTGGTGTCAAAATTAGTTGAAATCTAGCATCAGCCCACTGATCAACAGGCAAAGCTTATTTGTGCGACACTTATGATGTAACCGGCCTTGAAAAATGTGGCACCCAGTCCGGCGTCATATCGGCCACACCAAGGGCAAAAAGAAGACGACGAGGAGAAGTAGGAGGACGAAGAGCGGTGCTCCTGTGCGTGTGTAATCTGTCACCTTGTATCCACCTACACTCATCACTAGAAGGTTCACAGGGTGGCCAAAGGGGGTCAAGAATGCGCACGACGAGCCCACGGCTACGACCATGAACAGGGTCTGAGCAGAGAGATCCAGTTCTATCGCAGTACTGAGCGCGATTGGGGCCACGAGGACAGCCACGGCCGAAGTGGGTATGAATTGTGCCGCAAGGGCGCAAAGTAGAAAGAGGCTCGCGATCAGAAATCGGGGACCAGCGTCCGCCGCTCGCCCGATGACCTCGCGCGCAAGAAGTTCGGCAGCGCCAGATTCCTCCATGGCCAGTCCAAGCGCCAACATTCCACCTAGCAGGATGACAACACGCCACTCAACGAGTTTATATACTTCGCTCCCCTTCACGCACCCGGTAAAGACCATAAGCAGCGCACCGAGAAGTGCGGCGATGTACACCGGAAGGAGGTTGAGCGAGGCTGCGAGGATGACACCGAACATGATCGCCCCCGCGAGGGGGGCTCGGCGCATCCGGAACACCTTGCTGAGTTCGGCCGTGAGCATCAAGAAGCGGGTATCTTGCGCCAGTGCTTGAATCTTTTTTCGCTGGCCGTAGACAAGGAGAGCGTCTCCAAATTTGAGCGGCGTTTCACTGAGGTGGATACGGGAGCGAATGATCTCGCCACTGCGCCAGATCGCGGGGATGGTCAGACCATAAGAATCCCGGAAGAAGATCTCACTTAGCGTCTTTCCCACGATGTTCGAGGTGGGGGCGAGCGTGACCTCTGCGAATCCAATATCTTCGGACTCCAATTCTGCTATCATGGAAGGACCATTGGTTTCGTGGGACTCAAGCAATTGGAGGGCCCGGAACACCGCATAACCTTCTGGACCTCCTTGCACAATAAGCCGATCCCCGGATCGGAGAGTGTCGGAAGCCCTTGGGAGGAAGATATTCTTTCTGCTCGATTCTTCGCTGCGTTGGATTTTGAGGACCGTGAGGTCAAAGGCATGGCTGAGACGAATCGAAGCCAACGTGCGCCCGTGCAGCCTGGACCCCTCCGGAATTTCAAGCTGCATCAGCCAGCTGTAGAGGTCGTACTCATGGGTGGCCACCTCGGTGTCAATCCAGTCAATTGAGGTGAACTCATCCGCGTAGCGGAATTGTTGGAGCTGTTCCTTCTGCCCGAGCAGCAGTAGTGTGTCACCCGCTTGTAGCCGGATCTCTTGGAGAGACGCACTTCGGATTTTTTCACCGCGCTCGATGGCTACGATATGGGCTTGGAAGCGGTTGCGGAAATCCAGTTCCAGCACAGTGTTTCCGACGAGGGGTGAATTTTGTGCGATTTCGGCCCGTGCGAGGACCGCGGTGTTCTTCATCAGAGTCCATAGAGTATCCTCTGGCTCACCGTGTTTCTTCAGGTGTCCCCACGATCTCAGATCATTCATAGCATCTAGAGAGCCTTCGAAGACGAGGATGTCTCCGTCCTGTAGCTGAAACTTGGGCTCGGGCGCCCTGAGGAGTTGGCCCTGTCGGTGGACGGCGAGCAGATCACTTCCCAAGACACGTCCAAGGTGGGCCTGCATTAGGGTTCGACCATTGAGTGCCGAAAGTTGTGGCACCCGCAAGCAGAAGATTGCTTCGTCCAGATCGTAGCGGTCACGCAGGTCGATTTCGGTCATTGACTTGTCACTTTTGGTCCGTCGGTCCGGGAGGAAGTGACGTCCGGCCAAGGTCATATACAGAATGCCTAGGACAAGTGCGGCCGTGCCCACCGGGGCGAATGAGAAGAGCCCAAATGAGCCCTGACCTGAGCGCTCAAGAATAGTTGAGAGGAGAATATTAGGTCCGGTTCCAATGAGCGTGGTCATCCCTCCCAGGAGCGAGGCAAAGGCGAGCGGGATGAGGAGTCTGGAAGGGCGTATCCCGAGACGGCGGGCGATGTCGAGTACCACCGGCAGGAGAAGTGCCGTGGCCGCGATGTTATTCATCACGCCGGACATTAGCCCAGCGGCGAGCATCATGACCACGGTAAGGCGCAGCGGGGATGCTCCGGCAAAGCGCATCAACTGGGTGCCGAGGAGGTTTGCAACGCCCGTACGGTACAATCCTCCACTCAGCACCAGAACTGCCGCGATTGTTACGACGGCTGGATTCGCAAACCCCTCAATGGCACGCGACATAGGGATCACACCGCTGATGGCCAGCGCGAGTAGGACGATGAGTGCTACACCGTCGTAGCGGACCCACTCCGTGACGAAAAGGACAATCGCGACCACGACGATCGCCAGGACGATAACTATGTCGCCGGCTAGCATGCTACGCTAAGAGTGTCGTTCAAAGGTTCGGCTCCTGGATCGTGGCAACGGCTAAGACAAAGGCGTTGATCATCAGTGTTTTCCAACCATGGTTTTTCCGTCATCAACCGGCTGGCATTGTGTGACAAATTGGTCGGATAAATTATTTTTTACGAGACCTAAGAGTTGATTGGAACCTTAACTCCGCCCGATTTAAGGGACTCTTGGGCAGCCTCAAGGAGGCGAACAACGGCTAACCCGTTACGGGCATTCGTGCGGGGCGTTTTACCAGTGCGTATACAATCAACGAAGTGCAGGCACTCCAGGCGTAGTGGTTCTGACATACGGATATTAGGAATATTGATGTCTCCAACACGAGTGGTCATGGATTCAGCAAATCCGACATAGCCGGGCGCATCCACCCCCTTGTCGTAGATGCGAACCTTTTCTGCACCATGCATTTCGTCAATGACTGCCATCTTCTTGCTACCGACCAAGGTGACTTTTCGGACCTTGTGCGGATCTAGCCAACTCGTGTGGAGATGTGCCAAGGCACCATCCTCGAAAAATACAGTTGAGAATGCAACGTCACAAATATCTGGCTGGAGATAAGCCTGGGCATGGACCGCAACGGCAACAGGTTGCTGTTGGAGAAAGGCCAGTGCAACAGAAAGGTCGTGAGGTGCGAGGCTCTCCAACGCGTTCTCGTGTTGACGCACAATTCCAAGATTGACGCGCACGCTGTACATATAGTATATGTTGCCGAGTGTACCCTTCTGGATCAACTTCTCCACGTAGTTGAATGCAGGATGGTACAGGAGTAGATGACCGACCATACAGTGACAACCGGTTTGATCGGACAGGTTAACCAGGGTTTCGGCTTCGCTCACCTTTTGTGCCATTGGTTTCTCAACGAAAACATGCAGACCATTTTCCAGGGCCGCGCGCGCGATCGAGAAATGAGTCGGTGTCTCTGTTGCAATGACTACGCCATTAAGGTCGTCCCGGGCGAGCACTTCCTTGAAATCCTTAGCGATAGCTACATCAGGATAGCGTTCATTGACAAATTGTCTTGCTTCGGGATCTGCATCACACACGACCATGACACGACAGGTCGGTATTGCATCAAAATTTCTTAGTAGATTCTTGCCCCAGTACCCGACCCCAATCTGTGCTAGTCTGACTTCACGCATGGACGGCATGGTTTACATGAGCGATAACTGTATCCACGATCCTGTCCTGCTGCGCCGGTGTAAGCTCTGTGTGCATGGGCAATGCTAAGACCTCGGCACAGGCTTTTTCGGTTTCGGGCAGAATAACTCCTTTGGTTTGCTCTTGGAAGACGGGCTGTTGGTGCAATGGGACCGGATAATAGATGCCGTACGGGATTCCAGATGTTTTGAGTGATTCGGCCAGTGCATCACGCCGTGCTACACGAATTACGTATTGGTGATAAACATGCCGTCCCCAGGAGGCTTCATATGGACATATGATCCCGTCAACGTTCCTAAGGCGCGCATCATAGCGTGCAGCGGCTGCTCGCCGGAGCTTAGTAAAGGATTCCAGATGTCGGAGTTTGACTTCCAGGATTGCTGCCTGAAGGGCGTCAAGTCGGCTGTTCAGGCCAATAGTTTCGTTGTAGTATTTGTGTCGGCCACCATGATTGGTGATCATTCGAACACGAGCTTCCAGTTCAGGATCGGATGTGAGAACAGCCCCTGCGTCACCGTAAGCACCAAGGTTCTTTGACGGAAAGAAGGAACACGTTGCAAGGGTTCCCATACTTCCAGTGGGCACTCCATTATAGGTTGCTCCAATAGCCTGTGCGTTATCCTCTATGACGGGTATGTTGTATTTCGCACCCAGGGCCAGAATCTGATCCATGTCGGCAGACTGTCCGAACAGGTGTACGGGCACGATGGCTCGTGTTCTGGGCGTGATACAGGCCTCTACACTGTCTGGGTCAAGGCAAAAAGTGACGGGATCTATGTCTGCAAAGATGGGTGTAGCCCCTAAGAGGGCTGCGGCCTCTGCTGTGGCAATGAAGGTGAAGGAGGGGGTGATTATTTCATCGCCGGGCCCGATGCCGAGCGCCATATAAGCAATCTGAAGGGCATCCGTACCGTTCGCAACCCCAATGGCGTACTCAGATTTTGTATAGGTAGCGAGTGCTGTTTCAAAGCGTGACAGGACAGGCCCACGGATGAAGTATGTCGAATCCAGAACTTGACTTATGGCAGTATCAATTTCGTCTTTAATTCTCAGGTACTGCCCCCTGAGATCGACCATTTGGATACTCATAAATGGACTATTGATTATCAAGCCATTGATCTTCGGGTACCATGCGTAGATATTTGGCAGGTACTCCTGCCCACAGCTCACGTGCAGGAATATTGTGCGTGAGTACACTGCCTGCAGCTAACATGGCATCAGCGCCAATTGTTTTACCCGGCAACACTGTAGCTCCCGCACCGATGCGTCCTCCACGAAGTACAGTCACGCCCTTGTAGTACTTATGGCGATCTTTGGTCCGGCCTGCAAAGTTGTCGTTGCTGGTGGTGACACCGGGAGCAATGAACACGAAATCTTCCAGTACGGAGTAGGCTGTGATATAGGCATTGGTTTCTAGCTTACAGCGAGATCCAATAGTGCAGTCGTTTTCGATGGCCACTCCCCGACCAACAATGGTGGACTCACCAACTGAAGTCCGTTCGCGAACTGTAGCGAGGTCAGCTACCATGACACGAGTTCCGAGGGTACAGCCGTTGTAAAGAACTGTACCATTTCCAATGAGGCAATGGTCCCCAATCGTGAGATGGCTTTGATATTTGGACGTACGCAGGGCGCTTTGGTGTGCTCGCATTGGCATTGCACCAAGCACATTATGGTCTCCAATCCGCACGTTAGCCCCTACACGTGTACCGGACTTAATTATTACATGATGGCCAATCACACAGTTCGAGCCCAGTTCGACATCGCTTTCGATCACCGAATTTTGCCCGATAATAGTTGTTGATGCGTCCATCAAAGTATAATCACGAAAAAGCCCACGGTCCTGAACAGACCATGGGCTCCAAAATCCTTGAACTTGGAGAGACTACAGTGTTTCCAGGTAATGTTCGGCGGACTGTTTCCAAGTACCATACACGGCATTCGAAAAAGCATCTCGGGCTGCATCTCTATTCCCCACACTTATGTAAGCTTCACCTAAGACGTAGTAGATTTTAGCTTTGTCGGATCGACTACCAGAGTGAATATTCAGCGCTTGCTGGGCAGCCGCAATAGCTGCGTCACCTTCTCCTTTGGTATAGTGGGCAAGGGCAGTGTAGTAGTATACGTCAGCGTCCGCCTCCATGAACTCGGACAAAGAAGCAAGTGCGGCCAATGCAGCATCTGCATCCGCGCGGGTAGCGTTACGCTTGGCCAAAGCAGCTGAAGCCTGACTGATAAAATGATCACGAATAGCCTTCTCTGCTGCGAGGCTTGTTCTGCGATCACCTTGTGCAGTAGCGACAGTCTTCCAGATACCCAAGGCTTCGTCAAGTCGACCTAGATTCTTCAAGGCTAAGCCTTTGCCATAAAGGTTTTTAATGTAGGTGGGGAAGACATTCTCACCATTCGAATAATGTTCAAGGGCGGCCTGATAATCCTCAGATTTCAATGCCTCCGTACCCAGTTTGTAATCAATCTGGGCGGTAATGTGGCGGGCGCGTTGAGCAGTTTCGGTGTCGGACGCTCCGTCAGCACCAGTAGCTGCATTTATGAATAAGGAACGTGCATCTGCCAAAGTAGCCGGATTCTTCGCTGCTTCGAGGGCGGCGTTGAAGTCCTCCTTGTACTGCTGTGCAGTTACAGGGCCAGGGGCAACGAGTATCGCTGCCATCATAAAAAGTCCAGGTAGTGTGATGCGAAGAGCTTTCATTCCGCAGGTAGTGGGTCTTGTTTAGTTTGAACGTGTAAGAAAGACAACTTAATCCAAGAAGTCAAATGCCAAGTGGATTCGGCAGCGCAGGGATACCATTTTACGCAGGTCAGGTTCCAAGTGGCTGCCCATTGTGCAGAGGCCAGCATACGAGCGATACAGCAATAAGTGTGCCAATTATGTGTCAATAGGACGTCGTTTAAGGAAAAATACACCTTCCCGGCCCGAAGTAACAACGATAGTGCCGCTCTTGAAGTATGGATAATTACTCCATGCCCCCAAAACAGGGGAATTATCATTCGGACCATAAGGGACTGTATCAAAGTGGCCAACCTCGATCGGATTCTCCGGGTCAGATATGTCTACCAAACGGAGGCCTTCGACGTAGTTGGTCTGGTACATTATGTCGCCGCGGATATACAGATTATGGTCAATGGCACTCGAGGGGCCGAGATACTCACCGGCCAGGACTGGATCCTCCAGGTCGCTGATGTCGAAGATTAGCGTACGCGTAGCTTCTACTAGTTCGGAAGCTTCATCTCCCTCATCATTGAGATAGAAATAACGATGGTCTTCCGTAAGCCAGCCTTGATGGGTGTAGGCCACATTGGGATACTGTGCGATCGATAATGCAACGGGATTATCCTTATCCGTAACATCGGCAATCGACAGCGCATTTCCATTGGAGCTGAGACAGATTTCACGGCCTTGGAAATCACGGTCAGGGCCGTTGTACGTCACGCACTGTGCGTCGTGTGTGGCTCCGGTGCCTCGTCCGCCGGTCCGCGTATCTGCGAAGCATCCCGCGAACGTCGGATTTACTGGATCCTGAATATTAATCATGTGCAGCGCACCTCCACATGTTTCTCCACCGGAATCATTACCAACGGCATAGGCATACCCAGTATCTTCGTTGATAATGACATTATGGGAGCTGTAGACGCCTTTGTATATGGCGGTCTCCGTGAACACCTGCGGTTCGGTTACTTCCCTCAGCTGGGTCAAGTCAAAGATTTGCATATGGTGTGCGCCAGCCCCGTCGGCTACGATGAAGGCGTGGTCCTTATAAACCTTGATGTCACGCCAAAGACTCTGATTGGCGGTTGAAGTTTTCGGCAGATCTCCCAGATATACCGGATTGTAGGGATCCGTCAGATCAATGAATGACGTACCGTCGGTGCGCCCCACCAACGCATATTCCCTTCCCGTTTGCGGGTCCTCCCAGCCCCAGACATCATTAACCTGAATACCACGCCGTGCCCCGATCTCTTCCCGTGTTAAAAATGAAATCATATCAACTTCTGCACACGGAAACATCCCGGCAGCGCCGCTTTCGCATTCGGTCATTTCACCAGTGATCGATGCAATCTCACTGGCGGCGTTAAAGAGTTTTTCACCGATCAGGACACCGTCATCTGTGACATGGAGCGGAAAAACCACTCCCTCAAAATTGTCCTGTCCGGTGGCGCCAACCACCACAATATCATTGTCTGCAGCAAGGCTTGCACCAAATCCACTCCGAAACTGCAGTGCGTCAGGGCTGAGAATCTCTGATACTTGCAGATCAGGAACGTCCACATGGTATACGCCACCGGTTCGTTCATTGAACAGGGTAGCTGAGATCCAAAGTTTGTTATCAGATGCCGCCAGCGCTTCTCCAAAGCGTTCGTCGTCCGTTGTATCGGGTGGAGACAGGGTATGCATCTGTCCCCACATGCCGTTGTCGTTTCTGGAAAAGAGTGTAACCGTCCCCCCATTGTGCCTTGGTGCACCGAGTGCCAGAAAATCTCCGGCAGATGCGATAGACCATGCAAACAATGCTCCACCCGTTCCTATGTCCATTCCAAGCTCTTCTACTTGCCGTTCGCCAGAGTCGTTATAGGAGTACACGAACGCACGACCTTCGCCTTCATTCCAGCGGGGAGCACCAACAACAAGTTCGTCTCTGTGGACAGCAACTGAGTGACCATATTCATCTGCTTCGGATACGTCATCGGGTGTCAGTTCATCCGCTAACTGCCAATTACCGTCGTCGTTTTTGATGTACAGATATGCTCCGCCCGCTGTATCTCGGCCGCCTGTGGCCCCGATGATCAAGTGATCCCCCTTTAAGGCCAACGCGCCACCGAATTGGACGTGTGAATGCGTGATTACCTCAGATGGAGACCATGCTCCATCATCATCACGCGAATATATGTGGACCTCACTGGCAAGTGGCGCGCCAATAGCCAAAGTTGTATTGTCAGCTGTCAGGCTTTGTCCAAACCCAGTGGCGACTTCTCCACCAGGTGTAAGTACTTGGGCCTGCGACCAGCTACCATTGTCGTTCATATCGTAGACGAATACATTTCCCGGGAGTAGGAGTTGCCGTCCTTCACCAACGATAATCTGTCCGTCATTGACTGCCACGGCAGCACCGTATTGGACTGCATACTGGGCATGGAGAGTTGTCGAAGCGCTAAAGAGCACCGCGATCAGGGTTAATGCGCGTTTCATGTAGGTTGAGATCTTGTTCTGGAACTAAAATACAAATTTCTGGAATGCTTAGAATTAGTCGCTATTCAGGGCTTGATCCAGAAGTGAACGATCTCCAGTCATTTCCCAATAGATCAGCGACATTGGGATGATTCCCGAGGCGTTGAAGTCATCCATGAACTCACTGAGGACGAACTCACCGTCACGTTGCCGGGCATATTCTGCAATCAGGCGATCAATAACCAGCTTACCGATCACGTAGCTGGTTCCGTAAGCAGGTTGTCTCAAGTAGAATTGCTCTTCTCCCTGGATAGTGTTACCATCCGCAGGGAGGAGGTCCCACGGGGTCCATTTCGAAGCGAACTCTGCGGCTTCATCAAGCGACATTTCGTGTCCATGCTGATACAATCCACCCAAGCCGCGCGCTGCCCGCTGTGCCAGGAGTATCCATATGAGCTCGCGTGTACGGGGTTTATCGTCGAAGAGTCCGGCGTGCATCATCAGTTCTTCCATGCCGGTAGCCATGCCTTCGGCCCGGCTGTCAAAAGCGTTGTACAGAAGGGGGCCCTGTCGGATTACACTTGAATAAGGCTCTTCCCGCAAGCGCGCCAAATCGATCCAGTGGTAGTCATGCGTTCGCATGACCAGTGGATCGCGATAAGTGATCTCTGAAAAGAAGCCGCGCAAGCCTTCGGAAGGCGTGAATGCATTCACTCGTGCTCGCAGAGCGGGTTCCATGTACTCCTTGATGGGAAGAATCTCTTCTTCCCGGAGGAATACCAGGTACTCATCCACTGCAGAATTGAATCTGCGATCGTATTCTTCTGGTGTCTGTATTTTTGTCAGTCGTGGGAGTTCTCGGTTCCGGTGTTCTTCAAGCCTTAGCGCCGCATGTGCACGGTCAAGCTCCCGCTGCATAAGAAGTATTTCATCTTCCCAACTGTACGGGAGCAGGTGTACATTACGCAGGTTCCAAGTATAGTTTTCTTTTCCGACACCGCTGATGCCGGTTTTGATAGCTGATCGCTCAGCGATCCAGTCAGCAAAATTGTCCGAAGCACTCCGTGCACCAAGCGCCGCCACAGCTAGGTCCGGATATGTATCCTGTACGCTTTCAGCCAATGCTTCCAGTGCACGACTTTGTGATCGAATACTGCGTTCTCCTGTTCGCCAGAGGTCATGAGCTTCGCCAGTAAGGTTGATTTTGGCCTGCTCAAATACCTGGGCTGCCCGTCCAAGGCGTACAGCCATACCTGCTGCATCATCATTACTCAGGGGTTGCGTGTATTTGGGGAGTTCGATTGCACCGTGAATATTGGGTGCCTCTCGCTCGGGCACGTCTGTTGGTGATGGGTAAAACCAAACATAGAAGGCGGGATCACGTCTCCATGGTTGTTTGACTCTATGCGCAAAATCGAGACCATTTATTTCTATCCACACCAGGTACCAGTCAACCTGTTCCGACACTGGCCAGCCGGTAGTATCTGCATTCTCGAGCTGCATTCTCCAGTTTTCGAGTGCTGCATACTGCTCCATCATGGCCTCGGACGAGTAATCCGGAATGCCATTCACGACGTTCGGTGCGGCAAATTCACGCCAGTCCATAAAAAATCTCACAAGATCCTCGTGCGATTCAATTGTAGATTCGGGCTGGGAATTCTGTGGCTGGCCGCAGCCGCAAAGTATCAGTATCAGAATGGGTGCCTGCCAGCGCATGTGATCTTATGGAATAAAAGATGCAGACAGACAAGGTAAATATTACGACATTGATTATTTGACTATATGGATGCTATCGGATAAAGCTGCAGAGAAATTAGGTTTTGATACCGTGCGCAAGGCACTATCGGAGGCTGTGGTAAGCCCCTTGGGGATGGAAAAGCTTACCCTATTGCGTCCGGTTACTGATCCGGGTGCGCGTAAAATTGCTCTTGCTCACACGGATGCATTGCAACGCGTTGTGTTGCGGGGAGACCCCATCCCCTTGGAAGACTTTCTTGATGTTCGCCAATATCTTGAGCAGGCGAGACCGAGTGGTGCTATGCTCAGCGCAGCATCATTGGATGAGGTGCGGAGGACCTGTCGTGCGAGTCGGTTAATTCGAGCCTGCTTCCGCAAAGAAGGCTATGGAACGTTGGCTAAGGTGGTGTCCCCGATTTTCATCCTCCGGGAATTGGAGCAGTGTATTGAGCAAGCGGTTGATTCCAATGGAACGATACGGGAATCCGCATCCAGTGAATTACTTCGAATTCGGCGCAGATTACGTCAGCGCCAACAGGCCCTGAGAGAGAAGCTCAGAACATTACTGGGTGAGGCGGTGCGACAGGGATACGCTGCAGAGTCACAACTGACTGTCCGGGCTGGTCGCATGGTGATCCCGCTGCGTGCAGAGGCCAAACGGAAAATGCGTGGTTTTGTGCACGATAGTTCAGCAACAGGGCAGACGGTCTATCTCGAACCTGCCGTGTGTCTCAATATGGGGAATGAAGTTCGGATACTTGAAGCCCAAGAGCAACGCGAGATAGAGCGTATCCTGCGCGAGGTAACCCGACGTGTCAGGGAAGATATTGATGCTATTGAGGGTAATCTTGATATTCTCGGTACCATTGATCTCTTGCATGCAAAGGCATTGCTCAGTGTAGCGCTGGCGGGCGTGGTGCCAAAGCTATCAGACGCCCGTGTACTGGATATTCGTGAGGGCAAAAATCCAACCCTATGCTTGGGGGGGAAAGCTAAAGAGATCATTCCTCTGACCATATCAATTGGTGAAGAGGTGCGAACGTTAGTCATAACGGGCCCGAATGCGGGAGGAAAGACGGTGGCGATGAAAACATGCGGGCTGATGCTTGTTATGCTGGGATGTGGCATCCCTGTTCCTGTGCATCCTGAATCGGTATTCGGATGCTTTAAGCAAATTCTTGTCGAGATCGGTGACGAGCAGTCAATTGAGCAGGATCTCTCAACGTTTAGCGCGCGAATTTCAGGGTTGCAGAAAATGTGTGATGCAGCTACCAGCGGGGTCCTTTTGCTCGTTGACGAGATCGGAACAGGTACGGATCCTGCCGAAGGTGCAGCACTTGCCCAAGCCGTATTGGAGCATTTTACAGCTTCGGGTGCACTGACTATCGTAACCACGCACCATGGCACATTGAAGGCGTACGCGCATGAAAGTGTTGGTGTCGTCAATGGATCCATGGATTTTGATGAGCGCACGTTGCAACCGACGTTTCTTTTCCGACAGGGGCTCCCTGGATCATCCTATGCCTTCCGCATTGCTGATCGAATGAATTTTAATCCCGGTGTGTTGGCGCGTGCCCGGAAGATTCTGGGGAAACCGGAAGTTAGACTTGAGTCCCTTATTGCAAGTTATCGTGAGCTAAACTCAAAACTTAAAAGACGGCTGAGCGCACCGGTGGTCGAGAAAAAGACAGAGGATCAGTCCGAATCCCAGCCATCAGATCGGAAGGTGCGTAGGAAGCCGGGTAAGGCAGCCTCATTACCTACTACAAAACTTGTTGTGGGACAGCAAGCCGTAATTGACGCGGGAAATACCCCTTGCGAAATCATCTCCATCGAGGGACGTTATGCATTAGTAGCAGCAGGTAACATGCGTATGAAGGTTGCCCTGGATCGGATTAAGCCCATCTCTACACGCAAGCCGCGACGAAAGAGTAATGTGAAAATGAGCACACCCAAAGCAAGAGTTGATGTTCGCGGGCTTCGTGTGCGCGAGGCGCTTGCAGAGGTAGAAAAGCTGGTAGATCAGGGAATGAGTGCAAATCTCCCCTCGGTTGAAATCATCCATGGAGTCGGTACGGGCGCGCTGCGTAGTGCAATTCACGAGTATCTGAAAGCGGCCGAGGCAGTCAAGGAACTGGAATGTCTGGATGTGAACCCGGGTGTGACGAATGTTAAAATCACATAAAATCTTTGTTGTCAAACGGTCACCATCCCTCGTGGAAACCCGCAAGATGGTGTCTGATGTCATATAAATGACGCCAGACAGAGGTTCTGATATGAAATTGAGGTTCTTCCCTGTAAGACAGCCTCGTTCGAGTGCTGGCGATCAGGACAACAGATGCGCTGCTGCTGGTCGACCGAGGCTCATTGTGGAGAGGAGTGGTACTCAAGTATTGCTCATGCAAGCCCATTTCGTTTACGAATGATCCATTCTGCACTGAGCAGCAGGACCAGCAAACCGAGCATCCAGGGGATGTGCGACAAGTCCAATTTACGTACCTGAACAAGTGGGGAGGCGGCGAACAGGCTGTCAGATGCGAGTACATCGGGTAATTCAGTCAGTGAAGCATCAGCAAAAAATTGCCCACCGGACCGATAAGCAATTTGTCGCAAGAGAGCCCCATCACTCCTTGTTACACGCTGCTCCAAACCGAGTGAGCCAACCGTAAAGGTCCCATTGTCAATTCCCAGGGATGCATTCATCCGCATAGCCTGAGCAGCATAGGTATATACGCCCTCGGGTAAAGCTTCAATTCGCAGGGCGAACAGTCCACTACCACGGTTAGCCATCGTGTAGGGGTACTGTGCACCATCAGGTGCGGTTAGCTCAAGGGTTACAACGGCATCTGGGACAGGATTGAGACTTTCGTCGTAGACCTGACCGGAGAAATCTATAGGTTCGCTGCCATCAAAGCTTACCGAAGCAGGTTCTACACGCACTGTTCGATCATCCTCGGGTGTAGTAAGCCATTGTATCAGGTTTTCGACGAGATCCGGCCAAATGCGGGGTACATCCGCTGGATCGTCAGCGAGGTTGAGCCATCGCCATGTACCACTTCCAAGTACCGAAGCTGTTCGATATCCGGCCCGACTGCGTATGACCAGTAAGGGTTCCTGTAGATTAATTCCTCGTATATGTGCCTGTGCCAGAACACGGCTGTCTGGTGCAACCTCCCAATGCCCGGTAGTAGCAATCAAAGGGGGGAGACGATCCCATAGCGTTTCCGGGAAGCTCAGCAGCGGATCCCGGAAGCCAACTTCAGTTGGTCTAAGGGATGCCTCATCGTACATCATGATTCCCTCAGTCGGTAGGGCCGGCAACACGTTTGCAAACGCACGTCTCAGACGCACCAGGTCGGTTTGACGGGTTAATAAAAAGAGTAACGGGGTACCAGTTTCTGCGACACGAGCTATGGCATTCAGCGAGGCCTCATCGACTTCACTTCCCGGGAAGCCAACCAGAACAATGGCATCGTATTCATCCAGAGCGTCGGGCAGGGGGCCTTCGTAGAACTGACCTGGTTGCATTTGGACAAAGCTGTCAATTTCTCGCCCCTCATTTCGAGCCAAAATGTTGCGTATAGCGGTGACGTCCGGGTGCGGTGCAGCGGCAATGAGACATATTTTTTGGCTCTTTTTTAGTACGCGGACTGTAAACGCCGACCGATTATTTTTTACGGAAGCTTCATTTTCCAGCTCAGTTGTCGTTACAGTGTACTGGAAGAGTCCCTCTTTTTGTGGAACGAAGCTCAGGGATGCAGTAGACTCGCCTTCGGGAAGGACTAGTGTTTGGGTTGAGAGTAAGGAATCTTGGGTATAAAGGTTGGTAGTAGTAGTTTCATCCTGATAACCTCGCAGCAATAGGGTCACATCAACAGGCACAGTCTGGCCGACATAGGCAAACTCGTTTGTTGCTGTGCGTGCGATCATCAGATCCTGCTGCTGGGTAGTATCGCCCACGACCAAGGTATGGATGGGGATGTTGTAATCGGCAGCTACATGGACAGGACTAATCCCCGTGTTGTGTTGACCATCGGAAACCAGCAGTACACTACCCAGATTTTCGTTACGCAGTAGAGTCTGAACACTCCTCAAAGCCCCGGAAATATTTGTGCGAGGGGCGGAGTTCGTGGCAGCTCTGAGGTTTTCGAGTGGATGCAGGTCTCTCCCAAATCCAAAGAACCGTACTTCTCCATCGATAGCCGGGAGTGATTCCAGTAGTTCTTGGCGAGACATGCTCTGACTTTCATCAATAAGAACGGCTAGTACTGGTGGTCTCTCTTGTCTAAGTGTGCGGTGAAGGACTGGTTCAAACAGCAGAAAAAGCAGTAATGTGAGGGCAGCTCCGCGGAGCCCAGGAAGGCCCCATCGACTCGCCCCCGATAGTTTTGGTTCAGTACGGCGGTAGGAAAACCAAGTGAGCAGGCCGGCCAGCGCTAACAGGAATATAAGTGGCCACGCGTAGGCTTCAAAGTGAAGCATTTGTTGATCAACTGTATGCCTCACCCAGACAAGCAACCCGTCTTTTTGCGGGTGAAGTACTTGGGATAAGAGACTGCATTATGCTTGTATTATGAGGGGGAACCATAATGCAGGCAGGTTATGCCTTGCATGATCAGCAGAGTAAACGAGAGCTCACAATACTTAATGGCGCAGACGTGTTACCATGCCGGACTGGGTTCTCCCATCAACCTCCAAAGTATATGCGTAAACGCCAGGAGGTAAATGGGTCCCGTCAAAAGCTACGGGCATACCGCCCGTACTGATCGGCCCTTCATAAACGGTAGCAACCTTGCGTCCCAACATGTCGAAAATTGCAAGTCGGGCATGCAATACAGGCTCAAACGTTTCAATAGTGAAATGAGCAGTGTTCTGGAACGGATTGGGGTAAGGGGGGTGCACAGTCAGGTTGCCAGGGACTGGTGTAGTTTGATCTGATCGATTGAGTGCGATTGCACTCATGACAGCAGCATCGGCATCCACAATACCCCAGCCTAGATTATTATCGGGCGTGCCAGACTGGCTGGCTGTTGAGGTTAAGACATGCCATACGTCCCTTGGTCCTAACTTCGGATTAACTTGAAGAATTTGCGTTACGATTCCAGCAACCATTGGGGCCGAAAATGACGTACCGGCTGAGCGTCCATACCCTCCGCTATGTCCTACGATCACGGCTGTGCCCTGTGCAGAAACATCGGGTTTGATGCGACCGTCAGCTGTCGGGCCACGGCTGCTGGGGCCCCATAAACGTCTGGCGGAATCTACGCCTCCCACGCTTATCACCGAGTCACCATCCGCGGGGGTAGTAATCGATGACGGGCCCCGTGCCCCTGAATTGCCCGCACTTGTCACGGTGACCACACCGCGCTGCGCAGCCCAGTCAAGAGCTATTGTTGTGAGTCCGGTATCGCCATCCAGGTCACTCGTTGTGTAGCTATGTTGACCGGTGTCAAAATCAAGGTATCCCAACGATGAAGTCATGACATCCACGCCCTCCGATTCCATCCATTCTACAGCTACCACAAAATTATCTTCCTCAATGTTCCGCTCATATGGACCGCATTCCGTTTTTGCCGCATATATCATTGCACCGTAGCCGGGGCCAATGAGCTCACCTGGATGAAAGCCTACAGCAACTGAGGCAACACTCATGCCATGAGTATTAGTGCCATTGCAAGGCTGCGTGGGATCACGTTCCGAAAAATCCCGTGCCTCGATCAGGCGCCCGGAATCAAGGATGTGATTTAGTGAAGAGTGACTAAAGGGCCTTTCCCCGGGCGGAGAAAAATTAGTATCCAAAAACCCCAAGACTACTCCGCTGCCATTTATGTCTCGTTCAATAGGCGGGATAGCGTTCACGACATCCAGTTGCCCACAGGAGTTTCCGTAAACGGCTGATGGGCATTGGGATGAGGTTCGTTCGGCAATCACGGGGGAAACGGGGATGGTTGGCAGCACAGACGGTTTCAGATGTGCTACGGGGCGTATATTGCGCACATAGGGTAGGGCAGCTACCTGGGTGATCTCATCTTCGCTCAGCCATGCAGTGACAGCATTAAGCCAGCGACTGCGTTGGGCAACAGTAACTCCCATTGTTGCGAGGTTTGCCTCGTAGGCCTGAGAAATCGGAGCGTCCTGCAGTGCAAACTTGGCAACCAGGTTTGGCTCTCCCCGTAGCGCACGTCGTGCTACAGCGGCTTCTGTAAGATATTCAGACTCAACCAGGGTGTGCTTGCTGGCTGCATCCAACTTGTCGGTCAAGAATATCCATTGTTTAGTTTTTTCCTGGGCGGTTGCAACTTGAACCAACGAAAGCAGGAGTACAATAAGTGTAATCTGACGCATGATATTGAAATTGACGGTGGTAGATGACATTGAGATTTATCCCGGCTTAGTTCAGAGTAAAAGCCCTCGGAAGTAGGTCCAAAGTACGAAAACATTCAGCAGTTTGTTCTCCACGATCCATCCACACGATAGCTTCGGGGGCAATCTCACAGAGTACCTGCCTACAGGCACCACAGGGAGTGGCAGCGGGTGCCTTGGGGCATGAAACATAGATACGCTGGATATTTGTCTCCCCAGCACTGATAGCCGCAGCGATTGCTGCCCGCTCAGCACAGAGCGTTTGTGTCCAGTCATCGTGCTCAACGTTGACGCCTTGATAGCACGTTTGGTCACGCGTGACGACGAGAGCTCCTACGGGAAAGTCTGATTCTGGGATGTAAGCATTCTGTGTCGCCTGTCGTGCAATACGTATTCCGGTTGCAGTATCCAGCTTATCTGGAAAATGCCAGCCAGTAATCAGCTCATCACCAGGTCCGTTTATACTCCCTGGATATCCCAGAATATCTTCGGCCAGTTGCTCCATAGGACCGGTGAATGATTGCTGGATCATTGTTTTTTCTTCCAGTTTTACGCGATCACTGAACACAAGGGCAGTGATATCCCGTCGTCCAATGGAGTTTGCACTTGCAAGTACTGCAGATAGTGCAGGAATGACCAGTGGATAGGAGGCATTTTCGACCCGAACCCCACACGTCCAGCTGTTGTCAGACATCAGTGCCAACGCGGCCCTTGAGCGGCCGGAATAAGGTACACGAGAGTGTACGGCAGCTTCACGGACGTGGAGGCGAAGTCTATTGGCTATAGATTTTTCCATTCTGCCAAGGAACGCTTTCTAACGTAAGTTCGTTTGCCCGTCGCAGGCCGGGGTGGCGGAATGGTAGACGCAACGGACTTAAAATCCGTTGGCCCTAGGGCCGTGCGGGTTCGAGTCCCGCCCCCGGTACTACATTTTGAATAAACCCCCGCCAAGTGCACTCAGGCGGTAGGATAGCCGCAGCATGATATAGCGCCCCAGTGTTTCCGTGCGGCGCTCAGAGATATAGCTTGCAGAGTTATTGAAGTTCACGGCTAAGTTCTGGTTAAACAGATCGTGGATTTCAAGCGTAATAGACGCGCGTTCATTCAAGAACAGGCGTTTAAGTGATACTCCGACCAATGCTTTGTTTCTTACCTCTCCAAATACATCCTGATCATAGGTTTGGTAGTGCAGATCAGCATTTATGGTCCAGTTAAAGGTGGGGTGCCAACTCATATCAAAGGTGTAGGAACTGTTGATATACTGCTGGTTGAGGTTTTTATTGATCGAGTAGTCGACATAATTGTAGGTTCCCCGAATCCCCGCTTCCAGTTCAATGATATCCTGATTTCGGTTGGATATAGAAATGCCCAGGCCGTTGCGTATGATCTGGCTAGCGTTTTCGACTGAGTTGATGAACTCTGACCCTGTAGATAGGGTCAGATTGTTATTCAGTCTTACTTGAATATTAAGCGGTCGGATGGGCACGCCCACACTTGCACGCATCTGAGTATTCCAGCCGGCATCGGAGTTAATTGCGCTGACGGTTTGACGAAGTGACGTATCAATTGAGCGGGTTGGTACAATTTGATTTCGGGTGTAGGTTGTGCGGAGATATGCAAAAATATTCAGGTAGGTCCATGGATCAAAGGACTGAAAGGACCCAGACACCGTGTGACTAGTCTCGGGTTCGAGATCAGGATTTCCTGTATATATCCGAAGTGGATCACGGTTATTGGAGAAGGGCTGCAGTTCCTGTAGCGTAGGTTCACGCGTATCTGCTCCGTAGCGCACTTCTATGTTCTGATTTTCCTTAAGTGTTCGTTTGTATTGTACTTCGGGGAGGATATGTGTATATCCTGCGGTTACGGCAGGTAAATTGTTATCCGAGGTGCCATCAAGTTGCGATCGTTGCAGGTGGACTTGAAGTGCGAGCCATCCGCTATCATTGTTTCGTGTCAACCTGACGCCGGTCCTGTAGTAGGTGTAGGTGCGTTCAAAGGCACGGCTAAGTTGAGGATTCAATTGACGGATGCGGTCTTTCGTATCGTAGAAGCGTTTATCTTCCTCTCGTCGTGAAAAGTCCCGTTCTCCGAAGGTCAGAATTGAAAAACCATTGTCCATAGGATGCGTCAAGGACAATCGGAGGTCGGCCCCTTCAGTTCTTCCAAACTGGTCCTGATCCTGCTGGATCTCTTCCCAGGTCATAATGTTGCCTGTTCTGGCGAGGCCCGTACGCGTGAGTATTTCTGCAAGCTCGTCACTGTCGGATAACGTAAGGCCGGCCGTTGCAACCAGACTGGTTCCGCTATCTGAGAGTTTTTTCCTCCAGGTAAGTATTCCAGATCCGTTGATTCTGGTATTTTCTGAATCAATAGCACTTCGGGCTTCGTTGAGCAGCAGTTGCTGATGGCCGAAGGTTTGCTGTACTCCTGTCTGCGCAAGGCCGGACAGGCTCCATCGCACCGTACTGCGGGCCCGAATTCGATGGCCGGGTGATAGTTGTACCTGTGCGTTGAGGTTTACTCTATGTCCCAGATTGTCTGCGTTCACCGTTGAAAAATCATCACCGTAAGCGGACGCATTCTGGCCTGCAAGCTCGTGGCGCTGCGTCGTACTGTTTTGCAGTTGATCCAGCTTATCAAGGGAATAACTTCCGCGTAAATAATTGTTTTTCGAGAAATCATGACCGGCATTCAGTCCCAAAGTAATGGACTCCGAAAATCCGTCACCACCTGAACCCAGGGCGCCTAGCATGGAAGGAGATATGAAGCTTTTTCCACCACTTGCCATCATAAGGCCGACAATATCTTCGACACCAATACCGGACTGTCCCACATTATTTGCATTACCGAGAAGAGAAAGTTGGGTGTTTGGCGAAAAGCGCATGAGATTCACGCGGGTGGCATAACGCCCACCCGGTGTTTGCTCTCCTCCGATAGCTCCCGTCAAATTCCCCATCAGGCCTTGTTTGGCATCCTCCTTGAGCAGAAGATCAATAGTCTTCTCCTCCTGTCCGTCCGGTACACCAGTGAACTCTGCCTGATCACTGTCCTTATCGTACACCTGCACTTTATCTACTGCCTGTGCAGGCAGGTTTTTGGTAACAACTGAGGGGGTATCAGCGAAGAATTCTTTGCCATCAACCAGAACATTCTCAACAGTCTCCCCTTGGGCCTTGATGGAACCATCCGCCTCCACTTCTATGCCAGGTAGGCGTCTCAGTAGATCTTCAACTGCATCATTGGGACGCACTGTGAATGCATTGGCATTGTACTCCAGCGTATCACGCTTAACGACAAAGGGGATATGGTCAGCGCTGACTACGACCTCTCCCAGTTCCTCAACAAGCATAGGCATGGTTAGCTTACCGACATCAAGATCCTCATCAAGCAGCGCAATATCCTTACGCAGTGTGGAGAAACCGACGTATGTGATTTGGAGGATATACTCGCCAGCCGGGACCCGCCTCAGTATGAACGTACCATTGGACGCCGATGTAGTGAATTTGGTCAGTACCGAATCAGTACGGGTGAGCAGCACCACCGTGGCCTTTGGCAGTGGGAGTTCTTCGTCATCAACTACGCTGCCGCTCACATCAAAACGATCAGTCTGTGCCACGGTGGCAGGGGCCAACAGCAAAAGAAACAGTATCGTACTTGCAAGGACAGATAATCGCATGTGCATACTAGTTTCCACGGATAATAACTTGATTAACTCCGGATACCCGTTCTTCCATCCGTTCCTGCACGAGTTTTCCAAACTCTTCCTGAGTCACAGGCCGGCCTTTATCGGGCACTGTAATTTCTATTTCGGTATCAAGTGTAATGGAAGTGGCTTCATAGAGTTTACTTCCATCATCAATGGACAGCATAAGAATCAGGCCGGGTAATCCCCCATAGTTATCTGGACCAAAGGGAGCGGGGATCTCTGGCGCGAACCACGCTTCCACCGATACGGTGTCCATTGTAGCAGTTGCTTTCATGACCTGTCGATCAAGGAGCATCCCTTCTTCTCCCGTCAATTTCCAGGCCAGTTCAGGCAGTTCCCCGGTAACCAAAAAGTCACGAGTAAGAAATTTGTAATGATTTGTGTAGGTTCCTTCGTCCAGGTTTCCTACGGAGGCGATCAACTGGGGGCCGCCTGAACTGCCCGAACCTAAAGAAGCGGCAAACGACATCTTTATACTCACGTCCCCGCTTGCACTCTGTCTCTCAAACCCAGATTTGCTTGCGCCTTCCTCCTTTTCCTCGAGGAGACGCATACTGCTCAGAGTTTCGTTGAAATCCATCACATAGGAGTTAGTAACCGAGCTTGGTATCATGTCCTTGAACTGTTCCATGAACTGGTCCATCTCGGGGGGCAGCTCAATATCCAGACTAATCGTATGGGTATATGTTACTGTACCTGACTGCGCTGCAGCATGTTGTGTGGGGAGTACTGTAAAGGTCATCGCAACCAAGAACAGGAGCGATGAGAGTTTGGGAGAAGGACGAATCATTGATAAATGGCAGGTTGATTTCGAATACGTGAGGCGAGTCATATTCGTACAGGAGAAGGCATTTACGAAAAACCGCCGCTGCGAATTGCTACGAACATGGTCGTTTATAGGTTGCAAGTCATTACAGAAGAAGAAACCCCCAGATCTATAATCCGGGAAGTTTCCAAAGCTCAGCAACCCTTCAACGGTTGTGATTTCCTGGATATTGCCCGTGTACGTTCTGGGGTGGATCGCTCAAAGCAAATCGCATTACGGGTCTCCCTGAAGGCGTTGGTCAAACATGTATGCAATCTTCACCCCCTTGTTCACCGGCGTCGGTTACAACTGCACCAGCATCAAGAAGAGGCGCGTGCTTCGGGGAATGAACAGCATCCAGGATGATGTTGAACTCCTCACGCATCTGCCAGACAATGTTGCCTCGGACACCGGCAGGGAGATTTAGAAGGTACCCTTGGGTTTAGTTAGTTCGGACGAGGAGCAGCTGCAGGCTTCAGCGTAACATATCTCTCGAACGTTCGGCCTATATCCCACGTATCATAGCGAAAGGTGTGTTGGCGCTGACTAACATTAGGTTCAAGATCACCCGAAGCTACGGCACAAATTGGGCACCTTCACCAATTCTCTCCCTCATGATCTTCTCGTACTCCTCCTGTGTTACTGGGATGCCGATTGGCGGGGTGATCGGTTCCTCAAGGCCTTCTTTGAGACTCTTGGCAACAAAGCTCACTTTCCCGGAGAATGGGCTCAACATCACGGCGTCAATTGATAATGCGAGGCCTGGAAGCCCACCAAAATGATTTGGTCCGGCAGTCGATGCAATACCGGGTGCATACCATGCTACGGCCTCGAGCGAATCCGAAACAAACTCTGCCTTCTTTACTGTGTGGTCAAGAATAGTACTGTCAGCATCAACAAGTACCCAGTCAGACTTTATAATTTTACATTCTCCCGATACCACATAGGGCACGCTCTCACCAATACTGGGGAACCTAGCTATTCTCGTCTGTTCTTCATAATCAATAAATATGGCAATCCCCACAGTGTTGTTAAAGCTTCCAAAGGGACTGACGCTGGGGAAGGGATCAAACAGGTCAGGCGCCACCATCTCCATAAGAGCTTGTGTACCACTCTAATGTAACAGCAATGTAGTGGTATCCTGCCGGTTCGGCATATCCTCAAATGTTTGCGCCATCCGTGCGACCATAGCCGAATCTACTCCATATCTTCGGGCAGATTGGCCATGACCGATTCCATATCCACTTTCACTTCGGTTGTTACGGAGTATTCAATCGTCCCTTCATCCTGTGCGAGAAGTGTAATAGGACTTAGGAAAGCGAAAAACAGAATCAGGTAGCGCATTGGTTTGAATGATGAGCCTGTTGAAGTACTATTTTCAGAGGTTAAAGTCAAGTGATTTGTTCGCATGATTTCGGTTAATAATCCTAGATGTCGCCGGACCAACGGCGCCAAGTTGCCGTTGTTTCCTTCAAATATACCTCATCGTCTTCAATAGGTGTTCCGTCGTGGATTTTGTCCAAAATTCGTAGGGTTATGTGCATACCTATCCCAAAACACCTGCCCAACAGAAAGCACAAAACCTGCAATACGGCACCGAGAGGCCAGATTCAGAGCAGCCACGCATCAGCTGATCCAGGATGATTGCAAGACTCCGAACAACAGATGACAGGTCACTTTCAGGTACCGATGCATGTATGTTTTGTCTGCCAAATTCATCCTTGGACCGCCCGAAACCCGTTTCACCATAGGACGCTCTTTTGAGCGTACACGCTTAGGAGGGATAACCTCGGCTTCCTTGGGGCGGGGTTTCTTATCAATGCTGAGTTGGTATTTCAATTCTCTGTTGTACCGTAATTCTCTGCCGCGTCATACGCACTGCCTTCATTATGCGTCTTAACCCCAGAGTTTTTTGGGGTACTACATACTTTATTGTACAACTGCCCCGTCTAAGGGCTCGCGAAAAAATTAGTTGTCCAATCAGTGCCCCGAATGGCATAGGCATCTGTGCACCTAGCGGCACGCAAGCGGAAGCGGCAACAACCACGTACTCGGAGAAGCAACCCAGAGTACAGTACCGGTTCACGGGACCATCCGACACTGTAAGACGGGGCGTGCCGTCTTGCATCACGCCCGCTCATACAGTCACTTTCGCGTCCTGGCACAGTCCCGGCTGGTCCAGTTGGCAATAGAAGCATTTACCGCATGCGGGTATCCAGTTGAGCACCACCCGGTCGCCGGGATGCAACTGGCAATCGCCGGTACCGGTCTCGACTCCGATGCCCGCGCTTTCATGTCCCAGCGCTACCGGCGGTGCATGCGACGTCGTCCCTGTACACTCCTGCCAGTCGTTCTTTCACACGCCGGATGCCTCAATGTTGACAAGCAATTCACCGGTTCGGGGCGGCTGTAACGTAAGACGCTCCACCGTAATGGGGCCCTTTACCGCACTTAGCACCGCGGTGCGTGTCCATATGGATTTAGCTTTCGGCCTCTGCAATCGCCAACGCGTCACGCACGGACATGGCCAGTTCGCGCTTGCATTCCGCCAGATGAGTCACCAGAGGTGCATGGTGCTTCCGCAGTCGGGAGTACGTGATTATCTGACGCGTGGACCGATAGATCTCGCTCCAACTCAGTACTGCGTAAGCACAGGCTGGTGCGGCAAGCAGCAGCCCCACACCCCACGCTAAGCCGATCCCGATTGCCACGACGATCGCCGCAATTAACCACCAAATGACCATCAAGACTGCCCCGCTGAGGAGCTTCACAGTGCCGACCTGGGTCCTGTCGTGTGGCAGTGCGCGGCGTGTTACAATGCCCGAGAGCCGGTAGGGCGGCCAGCTCAACACCGTCCCTATTATCGCAGGCAAAAGTAGGACAGAGAGCCATACAGCGCGGCGCACCATGCGCTGCCACGTAATGAGAGTTAATTCGAGTTTCCAGGGGTCTGAAACTCCAGCTGCCTGCAATAGGGAGCTGTACTGATTTGCAAGCTTCTTTATCTCTTCCACCCGCTCAGGATCGCGCATGCTCAAGCTGCTGTACGCCGACAGCAGCCGTGAGGACCACTCAAGCTGCCAGGCCAGATCCTTTGCCCGTTCTTTGGGAGCGGTCCACGCGGCCAGAATTGGCACGACTCTTAGCAGGCGTGCAGACTCCGCCTGCAAGACATTCTTGTCCAGACCGCGCTCGATTGCGACTGTCAGAACCCGTACCGCCTGCCGCGCATCCTCCGCATACTGCTTTTGGTAGGCATCGACCCCGTGCGCTTCACCTATCGACAGCGCGGCACGCGTGCGGAAGCGAGTCATGCGCTCATACCAGATCCCAACTGGCAGTACGACCACTCCACTCTTCCAGTCCGCAGCTTCGGCAGTCGTAAGAGCAATGCGTGCCGCACCACTGCGCAAGGGTAACAACTGCGGCGCATCATGTGAAACGCCCTCAGGAAATAATGCCATGGGCCGTCCTTGGCGTAAAAGCTCACGACATCGGGCAAAGGTCGCCTCATTACGTGCAGACATATCCTCCGAATTCAAGGCCCCGCCGGGCTTGCCGATATCCTTGGGACGGCAAATCGGCAATGCACCGAACCGGCAAGCAGCCCATCGTTGAACAGGGTGTGCGAAAATTGTGCTTTTGGCAAGAAAGGTGATAGGCCGCCCGCACACTGCCATAAGCAGAACTGGATCCAGCACCTTGTTCGGATGATTGAGCACAAAGATGACAGGGCCATCCTTGGGAAGTGTACCGTGTACTTCAATTCCTTTATAGAAGAGTCGCACAAGGCGAAAAACCAGGTATTGGAGTAGCCGACCAATCATATTCTTACCCGTCTTGATCGGACTGCCCGATACCCAGCTGCCTCATGGCGTTCTCCAATTTGCCATGCAATTGCCTGATCGTCGCCACAATTGCCCGATTGCGCTTCACACAAGTTCGCCATTTCTCTCCAATCCTGGAGAATATTTCGGGCTAATTTTCGGTTTATTGGTCCGCATCGCTCGGAATCAGTGGCCCAGATGGTAGGAATATGCACATAGGGTTTGAATGGTTCAACACAAGATATCAAAACTGATGATTGGGGTAGAGAAGAGTTCAAAACTTTCATTCTACGGTTTTGATTTCCTGGATATTGCCCGTGTACGCTCTGAGTTGGATCGTTCAAAGCTAAGTGCATTACAGATTCCTTGGGGGTATCGTTCAAACGTGTGTGCGACCTCCTTCACCTCGTTCATCCGTCGTCGTTTATATTGCAAGCCAGCGTCAGAAGTAGGCACTTGCCTCGATTCTGTTCGTGTTCAAAAGCCAGTTCGACTGTGTTTCAGTTCCCTGTGGGTTCTTACCTCTCCCCGATGCACCTTGTCAGTTGCTTGATCGAGGTACCCGATCAAATGTAAGGGAATATGAATCGTCGTGGAACCACCACAATTACTGTACTATACAGATTATGCCCATCGGTTCGGGCGAGGAGTAGCGGCAGGATTTAGTGGAACTCCCTCTCAAATGATCGGTCCAAATCCCATCCATCATAACGAAAATATGTTGGGCGGTGGCTTACATCAAGCTCAAAATCACCTGGATCTACGGCACAAACTGTACACCCCCGCCAACTTTTTCCATCATAATTTTCGTGTACTCTTCCTGTGTTACCGAGATGCCCACCGGCGGGGCGATCGGCTCCTCAAGGCCTTGTTTTAGGCTATTGGCAGCAAAGTTCATCTTCATAGAAGTACCTTGCATCTCCCCCTCGGATTCTATTAATAGTGGGAGACCCGGAAGGTTGCCAAACTGGTAGGGTCCGGCAGTAGATGCAATACCGGGTGCATACCACGCCACAACCTCTAAAGTGTCCGAAATAAACTCAGCCTTCTTTACCGCGTGATCAAGAATAGTACTATCGACATCAACAAGCATCCAGTCAAACATCGGCAATTCATCTGACACCACATAGGGCACGCTCTCACCAAGACTAGGAAATTTGGTTATTGTCGTCTGCTCTTCAAAGTTTGAAAAAATGACCATCCCCATATCGTTGTCGAAACTTCCAAAGGGGCTGATGTTTGGGGGTGATCTCGGTAGATCAGGCAACACCAATTCCATGAGGGCTTGTGCACCACTGTAGTGCAACAACATTGTCATGGTGGCTTGCTGATTCTGCATACTCTCAAATTGTTGCGCCATCTGTGCGACCATTGCCGAATCTACCTGCATACCTTCGGGCAGATTAGCCATGACTGTCTCGACATCCATTTTCATTTCGGTCGTCATGGAGTACTCAACCGTCCCTTCATCCTGTGCGAGAAGGGTAACGGGGCTCAGGAAAGCGAAAAACAGAATCAGATAGCGCATTGGCTTGAATAAGCAATTGTGTGCGAGTGAACTTTTGGGGTACTATTAAGGTCCAAAATCCCCTTTTACTAAGCACTTCGAGGGGATAACTAGTGCTTGCCCGAAAATATAACTCTTGGTTGGTTTAGCGTGTTTCTATAGGGGTTTTTGGTGATTTTTGGCCGTATTTCGGCCCATATGGCCTGTTTTTGGCGTCTGGGGGCCCTCTTAACCTCGGAGCTTATTCTGGCGAATGTTGCGCTGCATCTGGGTAATTCGGGGATGATTTGGGCGTAAATCCCCTGATTTGCCGTAAATTGGGG
>MPNB01000020.1 GCA_002238805.1 Rhodothermaceae bacterium bin80
CGCGCTGCCGGTCTGGCCAGCGGCTCCTACTTCTACCAACTCCGCGCAGGCACGACTCAGATCACGCGGCGAATGCAACTGATGAAGTAGATATAATAGATCTGGTTCTACCGCAATTCGTGTGGAAGGATTAAATTTGGGCTTCACCAAAATATAGCGCAATCAATGGAATATTATCTGGATTTGACGCGACTCACCTTGGGATTGGGGAACGACTGGAAGATTGACAAGGTGCTACTGGATGAGCAGATTCAGCGGGTTGACCTCTACATTTCGCATTTGGACGGCGTTGGTTTGCCCCGAGACGGGAGAGACCGGGACGCTCTATGATCATCGGAAGCACGGACTTGGCTCCACTTGGATTGCTATGAATTCGAGTGTTTTGCCCATTGTCGGGTTCCCCGGATAGATGTGGGTGTGAGGACAATTAGGACGCCCTGGGCGAGTGCCTCGAATCGGTTTACGGATGCATTTGAGCGGTGGACGATTAATTTGCTGAGAGCGACCAGGAACCAGACGAAGGCGGCAAAGCTACTTCGTAGTAAGTTTGACACGGTCAATCGCATCCTGCACCGCAGCGTAGCGCGTGGGATGAAGCGGAGACCGCTGGACGATAGATATTGCACATGTGAGCGTCGATGAGAAGGCATTTAAGTGTGGGCATTCCTACGCAACCATGGTCAGTGATGCGGTGCGTGGCGTGGTCATTGATGTTGGGGAAGGCCGGGACAAAGCCAGCACAAAAATCCTGTTAAATCGTCTTATGGCAAAGGGAAAGGTAAGACCATTACGACGGATATGTGGAAGGCCTACATGACCACGGTCCAGGAGCTGTTCCCCAAGGCCCGTCTGATCCATGATCGCTTACATTTGATCCAGTACCTCAACAAAGGGATTGATCAGGTTTGCCGCAGAGAGGCGAAGCAGCATAAGGAACTCAAATACCGTCGCTATGCGCTCTTGAAAAACGGACAGAATCGGACGCAAAAGCAAGATGAAATCTTCAAAGTCATCCAGGAAGCCAACTTGCAGGTCAGCGTCGCCTGGCGGTTGCGAGAGAAGTTCAAGGCGATCTTCGAATGCAGAGCATGGTCCGATGCAAAGCAGTACTTCCAACGCTGGTTTGAAAGTGTGAAAGAAGCGGCCGTGAAGAAGATCATGAAAGTAGAGGAGATGTTTGAACGACATCTCACAGGCGTGTGTAATGACTTTGCCATGAACAATCCAACGCCAGAGCATTCAACGGGAAGATCCAGGAGGTCAAAACTATCGGCAGAGGGTACAGAAAATTTAAAAACTTCAGATCTGTAATTCTTTTTTTCTGCGGAGATCTAGACCTCTACCCACAACATTCGCGGTAGAACCAAGATTCTAAGAAGTGGTACGCTGAGGTAATGGACAGGCGGGAGAGCTGTTTTTTGCCTTTTGCAGAAAGATGCGGACAGATCCGCACAATCAAATGACTTGATCGTTGCAGTGCTATCAGAGCTAGATAGATGGTGAGACTACTTGAGGTGTTGCGCGCATGTGCAGAATCATGGTCGCCAAATTGGAATTAACCTGAATAATGCCTTTGGCTATGAATACGATGCAGTCATTGTTTACAATGGATCGGGTACCGGTGAGTTGTGACAGCGTGTAACTCAAAGTGGGGGCATTTTCATTATTTACCTAGTGAATGGTGGTTTTGGCCTGCCGGTTATTAACTTCCGATGAGAAGCATGGACAATCAAGTTATCAAGCGTAAGGCAGTTTATCAGGCACTAAGTAAAGTGCGCGACCCGGATCGAGGTCATGATATCACCCGGCTCGGTTTAGTACGGGATCTGACTGTGGATGGTCGCACAGTGGCGTTTAAATTCAATATTACCCAGCCTGGGACAGCATTTTCCCGTGAAGTTGCGGGGCGATGCAGAGAGGTTATTCAGAATACGTTTGGACAGGATGTCGAAGTAAAGATTGATTTAGTTCATTCGAAGGGCAGAGGGCAGAAAATTAGACTTGGAGCACGGCATATGATTGCTATTGCTTCGGGCAAGGGGGGCGTCGGTAAGAGTACGGTAGCAGTGAATTTAGCGGTAGCACTTGCAGCAGAGGGGTATCGGACAGGACTCGTGGATACGGATATTTATGGTCCAAGCATTCCGGTAATGTTTGGTCTGGAAGGCAGTAAGCCACGTGTAAATTCTCAGCGAAAAATTATTCCATTAGCAAAGTACGGTGTTCATGTGTTATCCATGGGGCTGTTGGTTGATGATTCTCAGGCTGTGATCTGGCGGGGACCGATGGTTTCCGGGGCCGTGCGTCAATTCCTGAATGACACCGAGTGGGGGGAGCTTGATTTTCTGCTCCTGGATTTGCCGCCCGGAACAGGTGATATCCAATTGACGATTGTTCAGACAGTCAAGTTGGCTGGTGCTGTTATTGTCTCAACACCACAGAAGGTCGCGCTTGCTGATGCAAGAAAGGGATTAGCTATGTTTGAAAAAGTAAACGTGCCTGTACTGGGTATTGTGGAGAATATGGCGTGGTTCAGCCCACCGGATTTACCTGATCGGAAATACTTCCTCTTTGGAGAGGGAGGGGCAGAGAACCTTGCATCCGAAACCGGTGTACCTTTGCTAGGTAGGATCCCCTTGGAGGAATCCTTGCGTGTTTCGGGTGATGAAGGGGCACCAATTGTTCTGACGGCCCCAGACACTGCATCTGCTCAGGCTTTTCGCCAAGTTGCGGCCGGGATCGCAGAGGCGTTGTCGGTATCCAGGGTGGTGCCTGAGGTTTCTCCGCTCATTGAATATCAGTAGGTCGAACCGTTTTTCTATGTCCGCATACCATCCAAACACTGATGCCGATCTTCGCAAACGGATTGAGGATGGACTTGATTCAATTCGGCCGTATCTGATAGCTGATGGCGGGGAGGTTCGTTTGCGTAGAATTACAGACGATATGGTTGTCGAACTTGAACTACTCGGTGCATGTGGTACCTGTCCTATGAGTAGCATGACTTTACGTGCAGGTATCGAGCAGGCACTCCAACATGCCGTTCCTCAGATTCTAAGGGTTGAGGCTGTATAGGGAGTCACCAGATGATGTTATCTTCTGGATGCTGAAACTTGATCTGCAAGTTCATAAATTGTCCGTAGGATGTACCTCGCCTTTCAGCGGAATCATACACATACAAAAATGAATCACAAGCGGTTTTTTGCAGGGGTTTTGGTTGCTGCTATCTTCACCGGGTTCAGTTACTTACCCGCATCTGCACAAATGGAATTTCATTTCCAGTATGGCAGTCTGAAGAACCCATTCTCGGGCGAATTTCATTCAACCCGGATCTTGACGTTCCAGCACGCAGGTGCTTGGAAGCTAGGAGGGAGTTTTTTCTTTATCGATTTCCTGGATGATGTGGAGGTGGATGGATTCAATGATAAGGAGTTTTACGGTGAGTGGTATCCTACGCTTAGTTTGAGCAAGCTCTTTGGCACGACTATCAAAATGGGTCCAATCCGGGATGTTTCTGTTATTGGTGGTCTGAATTTTGATGGCGATGCCAACGTACTCAAGTTCCTGCCGGGTTTGCAGCTTTCCTGGCAGATCCCCGGGTTTATTTTTGTGAATACCGGTTTTACCGCCATGGTGGACCAGAGCAACGAGCCACTTCGGACAGCAAATGGATTTATGTTCGATATCAGTTGGCTCAAGGTCATGAACATTGGGGAACAGTCCTTCTCGTTCATGGGTCATGCTGAATACATTGCTGCGGTAGATCAGACGGATTTGGGCACTAAGAGTGAGGGGTGGATATTGGCGCAGCCACAGTTGGTATGGGACTTGGGCAATGCTTTCGGATCACCAAACTGGCTTCATGTTGGTGTAGAGCTTCAGTACTGGCGCAACAAGTTGGGCGTTAAGGATCAGAATGAATTTCGGCCTGAGCTGTTGGTTGTTTGGCGCTTGTAGTTTGTTGATCTTCGATTGCAGAGAGAATTAGGCCAGTCAGCCATGAGCCTGTACGCTTAACGGTGTCCGACTGTGTGGTGTTATATCGTACCGGGGACCTTGGAATGAGGATTTTACGGACGTAGTCGGGCGTATTGAGCTTGATGGAAAGTCTTGGATAATCATCCGGTAGGTCTTAGACTACTTTGTGCAGGGCTGCGACGTCATCCCTTGTTGATCAGTCAGTATTGGTTCATTTTGCCGCCCAGCTTTACTTTTTTTCCATTATCTTATTTCGACTTCTTTTTTCGCTTACGACAATTTGGTCATGATGGTACCTGAAACACAGTTTGTTCTTAATTCCTTTGCTTTCCTAATCTGGGGAGCTCTTGTGATGTGGATGGCTGCGGGTTTTACTATGTTAGAGTCTGGATCTGTTCGTACGAAGAATGCTTCTGTAATTTGCCTAAAAAATCTTGGTCTGTATTCAATTGCTGGGCTGGCCTACTACATCATTGGGTACAATGTGATGTACACGGATGTATCGGGTTTTATCGGTAGTTTCAAACTCTTCTTCAATGCTTCCCCGGAAGAGGTTGCCTTGGTTGGTGGAGACACAGATATGACAGAGTCCGTTCTGGACTCCGGTTTTTCGCAGATGTCGGGCTGGTTTTTTCAGATGGTGTTTGTAGCGACTGCGGCTTCTATCGTGTCCGGTGCACTTGCTGAGAGGATTCGGTTATGGGCTTTCTTCACATTCGTGTTAATATTGACGGCCTTCGTTTATCCCATAGTTGGTGCGTGGACTTGGGGGGAAGGCTGGTTATATGAGATGGGCTTTTCTGATTTTGCTGGTTCCACTATCGTACATGGTACAGGAGGTTGGGCTGCACTTGCCGGAGCAATCGTGCTTGGGCCTCGGTTGGGCAAATTCAGGAAAGATGGGACTGTGAGGTATACCCCGCCCTCCAGTGTACCGATTGTTACCTTGGGGGTGTTCATCCTCTGGTTTGGCTGGTTTGGATTCAACGGTGGGTCCCAATTGGCTCTGGCGGGAGCTACGGATGCTATAAGTATTGCAGGTATCTTGGTTAACACCAACCTGGCGGGAGCAGCTGGGGCCCTGGCTGCCATTACTGTCTCACGTATGGTACTCGGGCGGTTTGATCTGTTTGCTGTACTCAACGGCGCACTCGCTGGATTGGTAGCCATTACGGCAGCACCCACGATGAGCCATCATGGGATAGCGATCCTGATTGGCTTTGTAGGAGGCGTAGTTTGTGTACTAGCGATAAAACTGCTCGATGTTCTTAAGATTGATGATGTTGTTGGTGCAGTCCCCGTCCATCTTTTCGCCGGAATATGGGGAACGCTTGCAGTTGCTTTTACCGTAGACGATACAAGTTTCTGGGTTCAGCTTGTGGGTATTATTACCGTGGGAGCTTTCGTGTTTGGTATTTCATTTGGATTATGGAAGCTGATCGACATTCTGATAGGAACTCGCGTTTCAAAATCCGTTGAACGGCTTGGACAGGATGTTGCGGAACTGGGAGTTGATGCTTACCCAGAATTTGTATTGATGCCGGAAGAGTATGATGACGATGATGACTAGGCTCTTGTTTGCAAGAGAAGTTCACTCAATTTGATCAGCCCCCACAAGAGATGGTATGGGCGGTCTGCTGGTTCAAGCGGACCGCCCTTTGCTTTGTGTCATGGCTACCGATGTGCCCCCACGCAAAAGGTTCATCTTCAGCAGTTCAGGGAAGATGTTGAGAGTGCTCTTGAGCAGGCTGATCAATCTGTTCGAACATACTGGAACTTATGCCGCTTGCCGTGTTGCTTCTTGTGCTTCTTAACGATCTGACACAACCGGTCCACATTCGCCATCACGCCCTCCAGTGCGACCGTCCGAACTGTCCCCTCCACGCATACGTCCGCATCCGGTCCAGTCCGCAGAACTTAGTTTTTCAAACGAATTGACGTTAAAACGGATAATTATTAAAAAATCGAGATCAAAATGGGTGGCAGGACGCAT
This sequence comes from Rhodothermaceae bacterium bin80, assembly GCA_002238805.1. Taxonomy (GTDB): domain Bacteria; phylum Bacteroidota; class Rhodothermia; order Rhodothermales; family Bin80; genus Bin80. Next base: position 5,972 of record MPNB01000020.1, read on the forward strand.
AAACCGTGCATAAACTCGTGCAGTCTGAGGATCAACGTTTATAGCACAGTGGACGCCGCGCACGCTACACTCGATACCACAGTGGATTGGGCTATCAGATGATTCAGATAGCGTCAGCGGCTGTGATGCGATCTTTGACCACCGGTATAATGGTGTCAAAACCGCTGATGCTGAAGATCTCCCGGATACTATCACGCATTCCGCAGAGGACGAGCTTGCCACTAATAGCACGTACACTCTTTGCTCCAATCAGCAGTACACGCATTCCCGAACTGCTGATGAAGGATAACTTGCTAAAGTCGACAATAATATTGGTTTCACCGTCGTCAATCCAGTCTTTGAGTACACGCTCAAAAAGCGGCGCGTTGGAGCTATCAACACGCCCAACAGGGACCAATGTGAGTATATTTGCTTCACGCTCTTCAAGTACTTCAAGTTTGCTGGCCATTTGCTGCTTCTCAGAATAGTTTCGATTAGGGTTGTGCTAGAAGTTAATAAGGATACCTAATATAGTAAACCTTGTGCAACATCAGGGCAAGTTATACTCCAAAGTTAGCTGGTTGATACCATCGAGATACTCATAGGAATAAGCGTCGGCCTGACTCTTTACAAGATGTAGTCCGAGGCCGCCAATCGGACGAGAATTAAGCTCACTTGTCGTATCCGGGTCAGTATCCTGCGTCGGATCGAACTTACCACCATTAGATTTCACGATCACGATCACACGGCCGTCTTGGATATTAAGGTCAATTTCAATTTGGGGATCAACACCGCTCTCAAACTTACCGTGTACGAGGGTATTTGTCACGAGTTCTTCCAGAGCGAGGTTGATTATAAAATTAGTCCTCGGAGGGAGTTCATGTGTTTCGCCAAATGTTTCTACCATAGCTGAGAGGTCGCGCAGTTCTGACACCCGAGCAGCCACCGTAACGTTGAAATCACCAGTAATCATGTTGTTTCCGATTCAGATTGGAGGTTGCAGTAAAGAATCAAGCATGTGCGATCATCCGCAGATGCAGTTCCGTAAGAGAAGTTAGCAATATCATCCCATACATAGTTCAGAAGCTTGTCTGGGTTTGACGTATCAGCACTGTCCAATGCCCTTTCCAGACGATCTTTGCCGTAAATATCACCGTCCAAGTTGATCATATCAGTCAAGCCGTCAGTATAGGAAAACAGGTATTCCCCTGGTTTCATTTGGATCAAATTTGTATTGTAGGGAATCCCATCCAGCACTCCCATAGCGATCCCGCCAGTTCCGGCAATTGTTGTACGTGTTCCTCCACTCAACAGGTACGGGGACTCATGTCCTGCTAGGGCGTATACGGCTTCCCCGGTTTCTAGGTTTAATCTAGCAATAAACACAGTGACGAAGAGGCCCATTGGGTTTTGATGACAGAGCCGGTTATTTGCGCTTTGACAGATATCAGCTATCTCGCTACTCTCATTAGCGGCGAAACGAATTGCAGCTTGAGAAGCCGCCATAAAAAGTGCGGAAGCAACACCTTTTCCTGATACATCGCCCACGACACAGATGACTGAGTTGCCATCCTCGAAAAAATCGACAAAATCTCCACCCACCTGTTGGGCGGGCTCCATTCGTGCGCAGATTGTGTAGATTCCGAGGTCTGCTGTACCCTCCCTCACCAGGGCAGCCTGTACAACAGTAGCCATTTCCAGGTCCTGATTAATGGCCTGTTGAGCGCGACGTAGTTCATTGTTTGCGGAGACGAGTTCAGCAGTGCGTTCAGATACCAGTGTCTCAAGTACCTCTTCACGATTGAAAACCTGTATGGTCATATCCTGAAAAACTCTTGCAAGGGCACCAATCTCATCAGCCCGGGTTACCACAGAGCTAATCAACTCCTCATCCGGTTGCTCGCCGCTCTCGACAAAGCGTGCTGCCGTTGCAATTTTCTCAATGGGGCGTGTGAGCAGACGGGTCCCAAAGAAACTTGCTGCCGCCGTGAAGATCAAGAGAAACAGTGAAATAAACAGGGTTTGCTGGATACCCCCCCAGATTTCTTCAGCTGTATCGTCGAGGTTAATAAAGGCCAGTATAGCACCGAGCCGGTTTTCGTCAAGTGAAATGGGTGCGGCAACCCAAATGCCGCGATGCTCAGAATTGATTAGTCCGAGTCGTGCGTAGCTAGCGGGTCGACCGGTTGCAGATGCGCGCTCGAGCAGGGCAGCGGCGCTATCCGAGCGCTCATAGTAGGGCACGCGCCAGGCAGATTGCATTTCAGTGATGTCGTTTGCTTCCGAGTATTGCGCCGCTGCAGCAACTTGATTGTCTGAGTCATTAAACCAGAGTGCTTCCGGATAGCCCTCGCTCACAAGTACATCTGCCTGTTCTTGGTAGACAGTATTCAGAATACTGGCGCTATTCCCTCGAACTAGTGGCAGCCCAACCTGGACTAGATAGTCACTGTTTGGCCGTGCGACGGTTACGTACTTGTATTGTGACGAATCTCCACGATGGATTTTGGCTCCACTGTGATCAATCCAGTTCTCTGCCATCAAATCGTCCAGCTCTTCCTGATATGCTACCGTAATGAGTCGTTCTCCGCCGGATGAAGTCACAGAATAGAGCACCTTTCCGGTGCGATCAGCCACAGTGATTTCACCTATTGCGGTGTGGGTAATAATTCTGACTAGATCGTTCTCGATTTCTGTCACATCGTCACCAGCAGCAGTTGAAGCGACGATATAATGATCAAGAATTATCCCAACCACGCGCATATTCTCGGCCAGATTCCCTTCAATCACAGACGAGACGTGTGCAGTTGAATCTGTATGTGTCTGACTAAGCAGCTCATTATCCCCGAACTCCAGTTTGTTACCCACCTGTACGATACGATGGTGGTCTACACCATTGGTGCCTACATATTTGTACACATTTCGATCAACCTCACGGACCTGGGCAGGTTGCGTAACCACTGCGAACGAGTCAGGTGAGATGTAGAGCAAAGAATAAAACTTGTATGCCTGTGGATGTTCAATCGGGCTTTCCTCGAATGCGAAATAAATCAGTTCGCCATCGTCCCCTCGCACATTTGTTAGATAAGAATATGCTTCACGGTCTGTGATCCAGAATTCATCGAGGACAGTTTCCTCAACGATAGAGGTCAGAATATCAATCACTTGTGAGGTATCATAGCCGGCTTCAGCGGCAACCTTAACCAAAAAGGCAGCGGCAAAAGCTTGTGCAGTCATGGGTCCATTCAGCGAAGCGTCAACGGTTCGAGCTACATTGGCAATAGATATCTCACCAATGTCTGCATAAATATCGGTTATCTGGGTTGCAGTCTTCTCAGCGGTATTAAGCGCCTGCTCACGCGCTCCGTTCATCCAATTACTAACCTGCGATACAGATACGGCTAGGACAGTGATAACCAACAGTCCCACATTGGCGGCGAAAATTATCGTTGCCAAGCGTTGTCCTTTCGATTCTTTGAGTTGCTTCGGAGAGCTATTCTCCGAACTATCGTATTGTGGATTATCTGTCATCGATTGTCCAGAATGTCGTCACATAAACTGGTGGAGTTGCCCGAAGGTCAATTAAGATAGCACAACCCGTACCGCAACAGAATATACATATATCACAGTTTGCAAAAATTCTTGACATATTAACCATCGTTTACTGTGATGGCAAGGAATGCCATGAATCCGGCGCCGATCTCCAAGGCTGATTCATCCGGGAAAAAGTCAGCAGTATGAAGGTCTGGCGATGGTCCTACTCCCAGCGTGTAAAATAATCCATTGCATTGCTGTAGAAAATACGCAAAATCTTCGCTCGCCAGCCAAAGTGGCATGTTTTTGACTTCAGACTTTCCCGCGTAGCCAATCGCTGCATCCAATGCAGTTTTTGTAAGTGTAGGATTATTCACGAGTACAGGATAACCTTTACGTATTTCAACTCTGGCCTTTGCACCGTGTGCTCGGGCGGTATGTTCTGCAGTTTGACGAATACGCTCGTGGGCAGATTCTCGCCAGTCTTCGTTCATAGCACGGAAGGTGCCTTCCAGTTGTACATTCGGTGGGATTACATTAGTTGCACCATCAGCTTTAACGCGACCAATCGAGAGAACGCCAGGGACCTCTGGAGGTCTGTGTCGGCTGACAATGTTCTGAAGCGCGACAATCACATGGGCGGCGGCGAGTACGGGATCTCCGCTTAATTGATGAGGTTTTGCAGCATGACCACCGTCAGATAAGATCTCAATGTAGAGCTCATCAGAGCTGGCCATAAAGGTCCCGGCGCGAAATCCAAGCGTAGATGCTGGCATGGATGGCATTACGTGTTGGGCGATACAACAGGTTGGAGCTGGTTCGTCCTCACCAGGATCCAGTGCGCCCGCGTTGATCATGGCCAGTGCACCGCCAGGCAATAGCTCTTCGGCGGGCTGAAAAACCAGTCGAACTGTGCCTGCAATCCTGCTTCGCAATTGGTGTAAAATGAACGCAGCACCCAACAATGCAGCCGTATGCATGTCATGTCCACATGCGTGCATTACTCCCGCATGTTTCGAAGCAAAAGGCAAATTTGTTTTCTCTTGTATCGGCAGTCCATCAAGATCTGCCCGTAGCAGCACCGTGGGACCGGGCTTACTGCCCCGGATAGTTGCGATCACTCCGGTGTTGGCGACTTCCGTTACGCACTGGATCCCCGCTCCCAACAGCTCTTCCCGCACCAGGGCGGAGGTGGCATGTTCTTCAAAGGCCAGCTCAGGGTTCTGGTGTATAGTCCGCCTCAGACTAATTAGCCGGGGTAGAAGAGCTTTTGCTGCAATCTTTATATCACGGGCGCTGTCGTAATCCATGAATGACACTAGTGTAGCGTTCGACGCTTGTTGAGATAAGCTAACAGGGCTTTGTCATACGGCACGGCAGTATCTAATTCGATGTAATCAATAGTGTGCTTGAGGCATTGGCGCCGGAAGTTTTCAGTGAGTGAGGCCATTCTTTCCATGTAGGCCTCTCGGAGTTGCCCAGGATGGAGAGACAGTTCAGTGCCAGATTCCATATCCCGCAGGACCATCGGACGGTCAGGAAGATTAAAAAGACGTTCAGTAGTTCCTTCGAGTATGCGGAAGATGAGTACCTCGTGTCCTTTGTGGCGCAGCCGTCTGAGGGCGCGGACCACTTGTTCCTGTGATTCAGTTCCCTCAATCAGGTCCGAGATAATTACGATCAGCGATCGTCGATGAACCATTTCCGCAACTCGGTGAAGAGCCTGAGCTGTCCCGGTGTACGGTTCGGTACTTGTAACTTTTGAGACCCGTTCGAGATGTAACAGGATTTCCCGCAAATAACGCATAGTACTGCGTGGCCTGAGTACAGTCCGTATTTCTGAATCAAAGGTCAGGAGTCCGGTGGCATCCCGTTGCATTACCATTAAGAAATGCAGTGCGGCTGCCAGATATGCGCCGTATTCGAGTTTGGATATTTGACCTGCATAGCGATACTGCATTGATGCTGATGTATCCAGAACGACGTAGTGCCGCAAATTTGTTTCTTCTTCGTATTGTTTGATATAATAGCGGTCAGACTTTGCATATACCTTCCAGTCTACATGTCTGAGATCGTCTCCCGGGTTATATGGCCGATGCTCAGCGAACTCAACGGAAAATCCATGGTAAGGGCTCTTATGCAGACCGGTAATGAAACCTTCAACAACCAGACGCGCACGCATCTCCATGTTTTTCAATCGGGAAACCGTGATGGGATCCAGGTACTTAAGAGGACTTGTTGAACCGCGATTTACCATTTTTGAAGATAGAATGAGCTCAAGGATACGCTTCAGTGCTTAGATTTGTACAATGAAACCCTCGGATATTATCAAGGCGCAGCTAATGGATGTGCAAGATATGGAGCGCACATTAGCCAGACTGGCCAGACAGGTCGTTGAGGCGCTGCATCCGAATGAAAATTCGGCTGCGATCATAGGGATGCACCGGCGTGGCGTATATTTGGCACGGCGGCTGCAGACACTCATCTGCGAATTTGAAAATATCGTGATACCTGTGGGGACGTTGGATGTAACCATGTACAGGGATGATTTGCGCAGAATTTCCCGCAAAGCTCAAATGCGCAGCACAAACATCCCATTTGATGTTACCAATCGCCACCTGATTCTGGTTGACGATGTGTTGTGCACTGGTCGCACAGTACGTGCGGCCATGGATGCGGTTACAGATTTCGGCCGACCTGCGCGGATTCAATTCCTGACGCTCATCGATCGGGGGCATTATGAGTTACCTATTCGGGCGGATATGGTCGGGCGTGTGGTGCCTACGATTGCCGGAGAGGAGGTACGGGTGCAGCTTCATGAAATCGATGACCGTGAAGGTGTATGGTTGGTTACTCCAGGATCTAAATAATGGAAGATGTAGTCCAACAAACCAAAATGCGGGTACTCCAACACAGACATTTGTTGGGCTTATCCACTTACAGTGCGGATGAGATCCAATTGATTCTGAGCACGGCTCGTGAGTTCCGTGAGGTATTGGAGCGTCCGATCAAGCGTGTCCCGACACTGCTCGGTACCACGATTGCAAACTTGTTTTTTGAGCCATCCACACGCACGCGTGTATCATTTGAGCTTGCGGCCAAGCGGTTATCTGCAGACCTGATTAATTTCGGCGGATCAGGATCAAGTCTATCCAAGGGGGAGAGTCTGCGTGATACGGTTCAAAATATTGAGGCAATGAAGGTAGATATGGTGGTCATCCGACATAGCTCGCCGGGCGCAGCCCATTTCCTGACACGATGCATCAAGGCGCGAGTCATTAATGCCGGGGATGGAGCGCATGAGCATCCCACTCAAGCGCTTCTGGATTTGTTGACAATTTCGGAGAGGTACGAATCTTTTTCGGGCCTGCGGGTCTCCATAATAGGGGACATTGCGCACAGCAGGGTTGCCCGGTCGAATATCTTTGCGCTAACGACGTTGGGAGCAGAAGTCACCGTGTGCGGCCCTCCGACGCTTATGCCGCTACATGTTGAAAGCTTAGGTGTGCGTGTGGTGCACAATTTGGATGACGCACTTCGTGGCTGTGATGTAGCCATGGCATTGCGCATACAACGCGAGAGGCTTGGGGCAAGCCTGGTTCCGTCCATGCGTGAATATCACGTTACTTACGGACTCAATGGAGGCCATATGGCCATGCATCCTGATATGATTGTACTGCATCCCGGTCCAGTGAACAGAGGAGTTGAGCTGGATGACGAGGTGGCAGACCACGAACGTACAGCCATACTTGATCAGGTAATCAACGGTGTGGCCGTACGTATGGCGGTAATTTACTTACTTGCCCCCGGAGCAGGTGAGTAGGTATTTTGATTCTGTTTGTGTCTCGATTTCTTACTCTACCCTGCGGGTTTTCATGCGTCAGTGATTTTACGAGCGACGGCTAGAACTTCGGGAGGACACCGACTGGAAAACTTGGCAAAATTGTCAGAGAATAGAATAGAGAGTCGTCGACCGGCCTGTCTATAAGCATCCGGGTCGGACCAGGCCTGCTCCGTGAACAGAAGCTCGTCAGGTATGCCTGGACATTTGGTTGGAATTTCCAAATCAAAAATAGGCTCGCGCACAGTGGGCATATTCAATAGGGCGCCGCTGTGGATCGCGTCAATGATGGCTCGAGTGTAGCGAAGCTTGATTCGCTGATTTCCATCTCCGATGATACCAGTGTTAACGAGCCAGCTGTTCACCTTATGGGTTTTCATTTTGGTTGCGAGTAGTTCGGCGTACTTCGCCGGATGCCATACCAGGAACGCTGCACCAAAACAAGCAGAAAATGTCGCCACCGGTTCATGCACACCGATCTCTGTTCCAGCGACTTTGGCGGTATAGCCGCTAATGAAGTGGTACATGACCTGTTCAGGTGTGAGTCGTGATACTGGTGGCAGAAACCCAAAGGCGTCAAAAGTCAGAAAAATAATGTTCGATGGGTGCTTTGCGACACACGGAATCTTAGCGTTCCGCATGTACTCAATAGGGAAGCAGGCACGAGTATTCTCAGTGAGGCTGGTGTCTGTGTAATCCACGGCATGTGTAATTGGATCTACAATGACATTTTCCAAGACAGAACCAAAGCGGATGGCTTCGAGAATCTCGGGTTCACTTTCGGCGGACAGATCAATCACCTTTGCATAACAGCCTCCCTCAATGTTGAAGATGCCATCATCTGCCCAACAGTGTTCGTCATCGCCGATTAGCCTACGGTTTGGATCTGCCGACAGCGTGGTTTTGCCTGTTCCTGAGAGTCCGAAAAAGAGCGAAACGTCCCCCTGCTCCCCCTGATTAGCTGAGCAATGCATCGATAACACCTCCTTGCGCGGCATGACGTAATGCATGACCGTGAAGATCCCCTTTTTCATTTCTCCCGCATACTGGGTGCCTAGGATGACGATTTCCTGGTCTTCAAAGGATATATCTATGCTGGTCTTGGAGGACATGTATGTCGTATGTCGGTTAGCCGGAAACATGCCGGCATTGTACACGACATAGTCGGGTTCACCAAAATATTCGAGCTCTTTATCGGTGAGTCGAATCAGCATATTGCGCATAAAGAGCGCATGGTAGGCGCGTTCGCATATGATACGGATCTTGATTCGGTAGCGTGGATCCCAGCCGGCATAACCGTCTACGACATAGAGATGATCACATGTATTCAGGTAATCGCGTGCACGTTCCCGGTTAATCTCGAATGTGTGCTGATCAATCGGCAGGTTTACTGATCCCCACCAGATATCTTGGGAGCTCGAATGCATTTTAGCGATGCGTTTGTCCCGCGGGCTGCGCCCGGTTTTTTCTCCGCTCGTGATCGCAATGGCGCCACTGTCGGTAATTGTTGTTGCTGTCTCATTGCGAAGTGCATCTTCATAGAGGACAGCAGGCACCACATTTCTCCGGATATCCCTGACCTTAATGCCGCAAGAGGATAGATCGAGTTCCATAATTCATGGGGCTTGCATCTGGAGCGGAGCGTACGGCAATACGTGACTTCAGTTGCAGGGAATGGCGTGGCAAGTTACGGCTATTCGGACGTGTACAAATCATTAATCTCCTTCTCATATCGGACAAACACATTCTTACGGCGCACCTTCAGAGTTGGTGTGAGTTCCCCGCCGTCAATGGTGAATGGTTCTGCGATCAAATGAAATTTCTTCACCTGTTCCCATGGCGGAAGCGCCTGGTTCACCCTGTCAATAATGATTTGAATTTTTTCTCTCAAAATATCTTTGTCGGGATCGGCACCAAGTGTGCTCTCCACATAGGCTGCGTCTGCGACTATCAGGGCGGAGCAGAACTTGAACTCGGGACCTATAACCACGGCATGTTCAATCAGGGGATCAGAGGCCAGCGCAACTTCGATAGGTACAGGAGCAATGTATTTGCCGGTCGACAGTTTGAAGAGTTGTTTCTTGCGATCGGTGATATACAAATGCCCATCTTCGTCGAGTTCACCAATGTCACCAGTGTGCAGCCATCCATCTTCTGCAACAGTTTCGGCTGTAGCTTCTGGCATGTTGTAGTACCCACGCATAATGTGCGGGCCCCGTGTCAGAATTTCACCGTCCTCAGCAATCTTGACTTCGACATCTCGAATGGCCCTGCCGACTGACCTTGGGCGAAGCTTATCCCGTTCGTAGAGCGTGATGACCGGAGAGGTCTCGGTCAGGCCATATCCTTGCCCACAGCAGACACCTAGGCCATTGATAAAAGCCTGAACTTTCGGTGAAAGTGCTGCTCCACCACTGGTAAGTGCTTCCAGGTTCCCCCCAAAAGCTGTGGCACGTACTTTACTGTACACGAGCTTGTCCGCTAGTTTGTCTAGTAGGGTAGCTTGGGGATTTTCCAAGTCAAAAAGCTCCGCACGCCCAAAAGCCCATCGGGCGATCATTCCAGGGATGCCCTTCGTGGCTGCAGCCTTGGTCATCATGCCGGCATGAACCTTCTCCAATAGTCGTGGCACAGTTGTCATGTGGGCCGGCTTCACATGAGCTAGATCCTCAAGGAGCTCATCTGTTGTCTCAATGAAATAAATTGGGCAGGATTTAGAAAGGTAGAAGAAGGTTGCAATGCGTTCCAGTGAGTGGGACATTGGAAGAAAAGACAACACACGTGCGGGTACCTTAAAGGGCAATCTTTCCGACACGGCAATCGCGTTAGTGGTGAAGTTTGTATGCGTAAGCATAACGCCCTTTGGTACACCGGTCGTACCAGATGTGTAGCACAGTGTAGCGAGATCATTACCGCTAACTGCTGCCTTCGTTTGATCCAGGATGTCTGGTGTCTCGGTAAGCTGTGCTTCTCCGCGTTTGATCAGCTCCTCCAGGGTGAGCATATCCTCAGTGTATTGGCCAAAAAGACCCACTATCCACCGCAGGTTCGGATTAGACATCAGATCTGCCGGGCACCCATCGTAAAGCTCCTTTGATGAGACTACGTACCCGCACACGCCCGCATCACGGACAATGTGCGCGATTTGACCTTCAGGTTGTGTTGTATAGATGGGCACACTGGCGGCTCCCAGACGCAACAGTGCCTGATCAATGATGAGCCATTCCGTGCTGTTTTCTGCATGCAGGGCAACCCGATCCCCCCGTCGTACGCCCAAACTGTAGAAGCCTGCAGCGCAAGCGTGCATACGTGCTCGAAACGTCTGGGAATCCGTGTCAACCCAGACACCATTTCTTTTGGTGGAGGCAACAATGCCTGGGTTATGATCTAAACCGAAGTCAACAAGTTCACAGACAGTGGAAATAGAATGCATGGTGTTAGGGCGTGATTTGTTTGTGATATACGGGCTTCATTTTCAGGGAGATTCACTGGCTAAGGTAATTCCCCATTGAAATACAGCGCCTATGTCTTAGATTATACGGAGTTCCTATCATAGAAGTATCTTCAGCAAGCTAATCGTTATATAGTCCGTATGGCGGAATTTACGCATCTGGATGATGGAAGTGGTATCCATATGGTGGATGTTTCAACAAAGGAGTTCTCTGTGCGTTGCGCGTCAGCTCAAGGTACGGTGCAACTGGGTGCCGATGCATACACTTCACTCCTAGAACAGCGCGTAGCCAAAGGGGATGTGCTCACAACGGCCCAGTTGGCTGGAATCATGGGGGCCAAGGAAACTGCTCGGCTCATTCCGCTGTGTCACCCGATAGCCCTCGAAGCGATTGACCTGACGTTTTCTTTCAATGAAAGGATGTATTCGATAACCGTCCGGGCTGAAGCAACCTCGGTTGGACGTACAGGTGTAGAGATGGAGGTCTTAATGGCGGTATCAATTGCCTCATTGGCCATTTACGATATGTGTAAATCAATTTCGAAAAACATTCGTATCACAGATATTCACTTGGTATCCAAGGAGGGTGGTGTGCATGGTGCTTACCATGTACGTGACGGTCGTTGATATCACAAACCGATAAAAATGGAGAATTTATTAAGCTTTGGAGGTCTAGTCGTCATCTTATTGATCCTGTTCGGGGTCATTATGCTGCTGTACTTTGTGCCGGTGCGTCTTTGGATCACGGCAATTTTTTCAGGTGTTCATCTAAGACTCTTTCGTGATTTGGTAGGAATGCGTCTGCGTCGCGTCCCACCGGACAGAATTGTAAAGCCGCTCATCACTGCGCACAAGGCCGGGATCCCTTCGGAGACGCCCAAACTTGAAGCACATTTCCTGGCCGGGGGTAATGTGCAGCAGGTAATCAATGCGCTCATTTCAGCAGATAAGGCAGACATTGACCTGCCGTTTGAGCGTGCCACGGCGATTGACCTTGCCGGGCGCGATGTGTTTGAGGCCGTGCAGGTTTCGGTAAATCCGAAGGTCATCGAAACCCCGCCCATCTCCGCAATAGCGAAGGACGGAATTCAGTTACGGGCGGTTGCGCGTGTTACGGTGCGTGCCAACATTGAGCGGCTGGTAGGTGGTGCCGGTGAAGAAACAATTATCGCCCGAGTAGGCGAGGGAATTGTCTCTACGATCGGATCTTCCGTCTCACATGCCGCGGTGCTGGAAAATCCCGATAGAATTTCCAAGACGGTATTAGCCAAGGGGCTGGATTCCGGGACGGCATTTGAGATTCTTTCGATTGATATTGCCGATGTTGACGTTGGTGAAAACATTGGGGCTAAGCTGCAGACAGATCAGGCAGAGGCAGATTTACAGGTCGCGCGTGCGAAGGCTGAGGAGCGGCGTGCAGCTGCGGTGGCACTCGAACAGGAAATGGTCGCCCGGGTGCAAGAGGCGCGAGCTCGTGTTGTAGAAGCAGAAGCTATGGTACCCGAGGCTATCGCGGAAGCTTTCCGTAAGGGACAGCTGGGAGTTATGGATTACTATAACCTGCGCAACATTGAGGCAGATACGGATATGCGTTCTGCAATTGGGGGTACAAGTACTGGCTTAAGCGAGGATGAAAGCAAGTAGGTGTTAGTCAAGTCGGTTTTTGATGGATTGCCAGCGGTTCTGGCGGTCATGCTGCTTTTCGGGCGGGATGTGCTTTCTTCCGGTTGAACTGCGGGTAATTCGACTTGTTGATGCTTCGCAAAGGCGAGCTAATTCGTTGGCGAGGATGATCTGTATTCCAAACCAGGGGAATTACATACTTGGCTGTATGGTATCTATTTCACTGGTCTTGGGGTCGGTAACCCGAACGCCCTCGCCGTGCAGTTGTCCCAATCCCGGAGGCCCGTATGTTCGCGGCCGCATGATCCGCATGGCCACGGGCCAGACATTCGAATTTGCGCTGAGTCGTCCGATTACCTGACTCGGTATCCCCACGCGCATAACACCGCTGACTCGTACATGTCGCCTTGACCTAGATCACCTCACGACATTTGTAGCCCAGTATCTGATCTAGCCGGCCCCAATCCGTTCCAGAATCTCACGGTTGAGCCCAGACTTCTGCTTCACGTTCGTACCAGGGGATTCAATCGTACCCTTTGCCGAACGCGTCATCACTTCCACTTTTAAGTTTTCCAGTACAACAGTACGCTGCGCTAAATCACCAAATTTTTTGCTTGCCTTGGTTCCAGCACTAACCTGTACGTGATGTTGCGATAGGTACTAGCCGTTTCGCTCATAAACAAACAGCCCAAAATTTGGTAAACTGAGAAACGGGCGTGGCATCACCTGTTAATGATGTTATGGTAAGTACTGGGCGGGCGGCTATCTGGTCCAATGTCTCCGTTTGCTTTTCGACTGTCGGAAAGGTTCCTGTGAGTTACAGTTTCGCATATAATTCTCAATGCTAAATTCTGGTACTCTTTACGAAAAATAGCTTCTACTTTAACCTCCAGGCGGCTTTCCTATGGAACAGATCCTATTGTTGAACCTTGCGGGCATACGTAGATAAGGTGAGCAGCCAAATTTCCGAAAACAATGCCACGGACATTCAAGATTCCGCAATTCTATCGCAGCCCGATCATATCGACGCTTAAGACTGCGCGAACGGCGGCAGATCCGCGGAAGAAGGACACTTCACCCTCACTCTTGGACTTCGGATATCTCCGCCTGTGGATTCCCCGGAATTTTGGTTTTTGCTTCGGTGTGGAAAACGCTGTCGAAATTGCCTATCAGGCAATTGCGGATCATCCAGACCGTCGACTGTTCATGCTCTCGGAAATGATTCACAACCCTCATGTGAATAATGATCTGCGTCGACGGGGTATGCAGTTCCTACGTTCAACCATGGGGGAACAGCTAATTCCCTTCAGTGCGCTTGTCCCGGAGGATATTGTTATTATTCCTGCCTTCGGAACCACGCTGGAAATTTTTGCAGAACTGGAAGCCTTGGGAGTAGATGTACGCACGTACAATACGACGTGTCCGTTTGTCGAAAAGGTTTGGCGTCGGAGTGCACAGATAGGTGACAAGGGCTACACTGTAATCATTCATGGCAAGCGGCTTCATGAGGAGTCACGTGCGACCTTTTCGCATGCCAGGGAGCACGCTCCGGTGATCGTGATACGAGATATTGCCGAGGCGAATGATTTGGCAAAGGTGATCCGGGGCGAGGAGGGGCGTGACTATTTTTTTGATCGGTTTGCTGATCGTTATAGTAATGGGTTTGATCCGGACCGGGATCTTGTGCACATCGGTGTTGTGAACCAGACCACAATGTTGGTGACAGAGACACAGGCGGTTACGGGTGTTCTGCGGAGGGCCATTGTCAATCGGTATGGTCCAAAGGATCACTTTGTAGATACTAGCGATACGCTTTGCTACGCAACTCATGAAAACCAGGAGGCAGTAAAAGTGCTGCTGGATCGACCGCTCAGTTTGGCGCTCGTCGTTGGGGGATACAACTCTTCAAATACCAGTCAGATAGTTTCTTTGTGTAGTGAGATAGTTCCCACTTACTTCATACGGGGAGCCGATGATATTGCGGGCAGGAACCGGATACATCACTATGACTATGCGGCCAAAGAAGTGCGTACAACCGTAAATTGGATACCATCGGACCGTCCAGTATCTATCGCACTGACCTCGGGTGCATCCTGTCCCGATATGTTAATGGATGAAGTGATTCGTAAAGTGGTGGCATTTTTTGAGGACACAGCTTCCTTTGAACAGGCACTGGCGCCGTATCAGAATGCTCCTGCAACAGCGTAAGTCAAATGACGACGCGTGGCATTTGGGTTTACCTTATTGTTCTTGCGTCCTGTGACGTATTTAGTGCACGTACACCTGAGCCGCCGGTGGGCGAGGCGGGCACATGGCTGCAGCCGGTAGTTCCCGACCTTGTTGTTGATAACCTGCGAGCTGCTGTCGAAGAACTTAATGCTGCCAACTACCGACGTTCCATTGATCAGGAATTTGTTTTCACTCCAACTGCTCCCGCACAGGCGCGTGATCCACAGCGCTGGGCTATCTGGGGACAGGCCCAGGAGAACAGCTATTTCACGACAGTTGCGGAAGCGGCCAAGGAGAACACTGGACATTTTCTTCGCCTAGAAGATGTGACCACTGAGCTGGGGGATACGACATACACGTTAGAGGCCCATTATGTGCTGCTGATCAAGCACGGAAGCCGGCAAGTCGCCGACTCCCTGCAGGGAAGATTAATCTGGATCATTGCAAGGAATCCCGATGGTCTCTGGGCCCTTTCCTGGTGGAAAGACCAGAGCATTGGATCGGCAGATTCATGGAGTGATCTTAAAGCTGAGTTTGGTAACTAATTTTTGGTAGTGATACGCCAATTCTACATAGCCGGGATGGCAGTCATGGTTCTGCCGTTTTTGTTGGTCGCATGCAATCCGTTTGCGCCGGCCATAGGAGAGGGAGATCCGTTTGGTGATCTACTGGGCGATCCCAAGACCATTGAGGGATATTTCACCAATTTCAGAAATGCGTACGAACTGCGGGATCTCTCACTTTATGAGCCTCTGATTGATTCGTCATTCGTGTTTATTTACACGGATTTTGATACGGGAATTGAGCGTGAATGGGGGTTTGGGCAGGAGCTCGAGACAACCCGCAGGATGTTCGAGAGTGTTGTGGAAGTGCAGTTGCAGTGGAATCAGATGATTTCCAGGCAGGTTTTCGATGAAGGCACACGGGCGATTGCGGTGCGGAGCTTCAATCTTGCCATTGGTCTGGATAATGGCGAGGTGTTCAGAGGTGATGGTAACGTAAATTTCCTGCTTGCACGCGCGGATACAACCCGCGCCTGGAGGTTACGCCGCTGGCGTGATGAAAGTGAACTGTAGTACAAAAGTATAACTTCAAATGAGTGATGTAACGCATGCACTGCACTATGCAAAGGCTAATCAAGGTCGTTTTGTGGGGGAGTTGATTGATTTGCTTCGTATCTCTTCGATCAGCACTGATCCGGCTTATTCACAAGATGTTGCAGACGCGGCTAGTTGGTTGGCAGAAGCACTGCGGGATATCGGAGTAATGGATGCCATACTTACTGAAACGAAGGGACATCCGATTGTAACTGGTGAAGTGCATGTAGACCCAGCACTTCCTACAGCCCTGGTGTATGGCCACTACGATGTCCAACCGCCTGACCCGCTTGATCTGTGGAACTCGCCTCCTTTTGATCCCATGATTGAGGATGGTGTGCTCTATGCACGCGGAGCCTGCGATGATAAAGGTCAGCTGTTTATGCACCTGAAGGCGTTGGAATGCTGGATGCGCACTGCGGGCAAACCGCCTGTAAATCTCAAATTCATTTTGGAGGGCGAAGAAGAATCTGGATCGGCAAGCCTCCCAGGATTCATTAAGGAGCACAAGGATGCCCTGGCAGCGGATATAGTTGTGATTTCGGATTCCAGTTTATTTGCACCGGGTATTCCTTCCATTACGTATGGTTTGCGGGGGATGACTTATGTAGAAATCACATTAACAGGGCCGGACCGAGACCTCCACTCAGGTACATACGGGGGTGCCATTCATAACCCAATCAACGCATTGGCAGCCTTGATCGGGGAGATGCACGATGCACATGACAGGATTGCGATTGATGGTTTTTATGATTGTGTGAGATCACTTTCCGAGAGTGAGCGGAGTGCCATGGCAGCATTACCGTTTGATGCGGAGGCTTGGGCACGGGAGGTTGGTGTTGGTACACCGCGTACGGAGTCAGGTTATTCAGTATTGGAGGCGTCAACGGCACGTCCCACACTTGACTGCAATGGTATCTGGGGTGGTTATACTGGGGATGGGGCGAAGACGGTATTGCCCTCGAAGGCCAGTGCGAAGATTTCCATGCGACTGGTACCTGATCAGGACCCAGAAGAGATAACCGAGCTTATGGAGGCATGGTTGCGTGCGCGCGTACCTGATTCCATGCAGTTACAGTTCAAGAGCCTACATGGAGCACAGCCTGTGCTGATAGATACCGGGAGTGCCGCGATGACCGCGGCATCGAAGGCATTGAATGACGTTTATGGCCGCAGTCCCTATTTCACGCGCATTGGGGGCAGTATACCGGTAGTAGCTGATTTCAAGCATCTATTGGGATTGGACAGCGTGCTCATGGGTTTTGGACTGGACTCTGACGCGATCCACTCCCCGAACGAACATTTTGGACTCGACCGGTTCGCTCAGGGTATTGAGGCGATCATGCGCTTTCACGCCCATTATGCCTCACGGGCAGGATCCGCTTAGGTTCAGTAACAGTAGAACCTTTCAGTTGCCCGGGTGGCGGAATTGGTAGACGCGACGGACTCAAAATCCGTTGGCCCCAAAGGCTGTGTGGGTTCGAGTCCCACCCCGGGTACAGGCGCCCAGTTACGGTATAGTATATATCCAGTGGGACTTACGTGGCAAAGTTGACAAAACTTAACGGAAGGATGCGGTATCCCCTCCTTGCGGAATTAGTTTCTGATGTAAGATATTGATTACTCACACGCTTAATCCCCCGACACTCCTATGCCGGACGGATTAACTTTATCCGAAATTATTGCGATAGCAACTGTTGCCCTTACGACGGTATCTTTTGCAGTCACACTCGTTGTGTTTGTCTACAAGGTCGGAGTGTGGAGAAGAACTACGGATAAAGACCTGCAACAATTACGTGATACCGCAGATAGTGACCGAAAAGATTTCCGGGAAACTATAGATAACTATCGTCAGGATTCCCGGGAAACCATACAGGAAATCCGTGAAGACATAAGAGAAATCCGTAGTAATATTGAAAACCTTTTTATTCGTACAACTTTGCCTCCTCCTTCTTCTCAACCGATCACTAGCAGTAGTCCTCTATCACTGACTGATTTTGGTGAAAAAATTGCACGTGATTTAGGTGCAGCTCACTGGGTAAATAAAACGGCTCCTGAAGTATGGTCCTATGCACAAACACTAATAGAAGATTATGAAGTGCAGGGATACTGTTTCAAGTATGTACGTCATTATCTTTCAGATGAAATGGAGACTAGAATAAAGAGGACTGCATATGAATATGGGACAGACATAGAAGGTGTATATAACGTACTGGCTATAGTACTGCGCGATAAGTTACTAGAAAAACGTAGATTGGGAGAAGGATTAAGTCCAACGGAGGAATAGTACGTACTGCAAAATTGCAGATGTCATTCTTCCAAAATCAAAGAGGGCCAATCACACCATCTGCCTTTTAATTTTCTCTGCTATTCTTAGCGCTTGGCGTTTAGCATCCTTAGCCAACTCTACATCCTTCATCCAATCGTCTACCCTGTTCAACTTATGAAGCCCGATCAACGTTAAGTTGTTGCTCTTCTTTCTGTTGCACGGCTCGCAAATCAATATTCGATTGGTTACGAAATTAGAAACTCCTTCTGATCTAGGTTGCAGGTGATCGAGTTGGGTAAACTGCGGTTCCAAGTTGCGCCCGCGCCAGCACAGATTACCGTGTTGTTGCCGAATCGTTGTGCATCAATCAAGTGTTTCTTTATCTGCGCATTGGACAGCTTTTGCCACGGTTCCTTTGGTATCTCGTACAAGGTCTCCAGTCGTTTGCTCATCTTGTCTAAGCTCGTCCAAACTTTTCATAACCGTCCCCTATTGAATTGATGGTCTGTTGTATTTAGCTGATTTTGGGGGAAATGTGGGGGATTTTCGTGGTAGATTCTATTTTGTCAACTTTGCTACGTAGGTCCCTATCCAGTGGCAGAGGTGGGGATGGACTTCGTCTTTCTTGACTGAGTTGCGCCGAAGCGAATGCCTGATCAGCAGCGAGTCAAGATTACTTCAATGCTCTTTCGGGTTTTTTTGGCACCCCTTCTCCATCACGATATTCTTGCCCAAGATGTATCAGGCCTCGGCATTTCCTCTATTAGCCGCTTCCAGAAGAGAGTAATGTATTTCTTCGAAAAACGAACATGAGATATGTAATATCCCGTATACTGCCGACTTTATGGAGCAACATTGCGAAAAATTGTCAGCAGCAAAAGAAACCCTCACGGCTAACTTCGGATAGATCCGGTCAGCCGAAAATCTCCTCATCCGATCATTCTGACTGATCGTTGATCATCTCGACAAGCTTGCCAATAAGATCATTGGGCACGGGCAGTGTGAGGTGATACTGAACGATCTTCCATGTGTCCTCTTCAAGGATCAAAGTTCCTGTTCCACGAACATCCCCGAACTTTTCATTGTAGAGAATCTCGTCAAACCAGGCAGTCTGATCGTCCGGGGCTACGTAAACGTAACGGTTTTTAGCCACATAGGTCCAGCCGCGGCCCGCGTTGAAATGGGGCCTGGCATAATCCTGGAACTCAGCTTTGGTCCAGCGCTCGGTTATGTCCGTTCCCAGAAAAATGCTTTCTTCAGCGAGATGACCAAAGTATCGGTCGTAATCGGCTTCGGAAGCAGCAAGATGAAAATCGTCAAGCACAGCCTCAATTTGAGATTGCGCTTGTACCCCTGAGGTTATGGCCAAACCAGCTAGAATGAGAAAAATGTGAGGTCGAGTCATGGCAATTGATCTGTCATATTATCAGCGACCCGAAGTGCCTGGGCCGCAATTGTGAGTGCCGGGTTCATGGCCCCGGAGGATGAAAAAAAAGACGCGTCAACGACGCGAAGATTTTTGAGTTCATGCATACGGCAATAGGGGTCAAGCACGCTGTCAACTGCATCCTTGCCCATGCGTAATGTGCCGCACTGATGTGAATTGGTTTCAATGCCCATTTCCTGACTAAACAGGATTGGATATCCCGCGCGGCGCAGCATGCTGCGTGCCTTGCTTAACAGACGCCGATGCGCAGTTAGATTATTTGGCTTCCAGTGGATCTGTATCCTCCCACTGGATGAAAGTGTGACGCGGTTGTCGGGATCGGGTAAATCCTCACTCATTACCCACCATTCAATGCTTCTGTTTGCTAGATATTTCAGCCACGGGAGAGGCAACCGGGGGCGCGCGGACTTCAACATGGATCCTTGCACTTTACCAATCATCTGCAGGTTTCCCATTGGCCAAGGCCACGACGGTTCTCCAAGATACCAATCATTGATTGATAGTGTTTTCTGGAAGGTGGTTGCATTAGGCTCCCATGGGCGTACAGCAATAAGTGCACTGTTGTTGTGCACCATGTAGTTGCGGCCAATCAATCTTGATTTGTTTGGTATTCCTCCGGAGCGGAGCAACAATGCAGCGGAGTTAACGGCACCACAACTGAGTACATAGGTACCCGCTCTCACGATTACCTGCTCACCCTCCCGTTCCAGTTCAAGCGAATCGACCGATCCGTTACGTACCACGATGCGGCGCGCTGTCGAATTTGTCCACAAAGTTACGTTTGGGTGGTTGATCGCAGGACGCACGACGCATATTTCAGCATCATGCTTTGCGTGAACTCTACACGGGAAACCATCACAAGTATGGCAACGGAGGCATTGCCCGCCAAGATCAATTCCCAGGGGTAAATGGAAGGGATTTAGCCCCTGTTTGTGCAGGGAAGTGGCTAGACGGGCAATCTGAGGCTCGTGTGGAACGGCCTTGTGAGGGTAATCTGCAGTACGTGAGGGATCGGTAGGGTCTTCGCCGGCATTCCCGCGCACACCATACAATATTTCTGCACGGCAGTAATAGGGTTCCAGTTCGTCATATGTAATTGGCCAGCTCGGACTCGTTCCCCTCTCATGCTCAAGCGCTCCAAAATCTTCTTTCCGGAATCGGGGCAGGGCGGCACCATAAACCTTGGAGTTGCCACCCACGCAATAATGCACTCCGGGCTTGAAGGGGCGACCATTGGCAGCTTCCCAGGTTTCGTCCGGTTTGTAACGGTTGTCACCAAAGACAGCTTCAGGAACCCAGTTCTGTGCTTCCTGTGGCAAAAAATCTCCACGCTCAATCAAGAGGATGCGGGCACCAGTATTGCGCAGTCCCCAGGCCAGCGTACCCCCGCCAATTCCAGTGCCTACTATGACAATATCAGCAGTGATCATGCTTTTACCGCACCGGATACCAGTCCTCTTACAAAGAACTTACCTAGTCCGATGTAAACCAGAGCTGTGGGCAGGGCCGCTATGACTGCGCCAGCCATAACCACGTTCCAGTCCACAGAGAAGGATCCAGAAAGATTGTTGAGCGCAATGGTAACTGGTTGGGCCTGCGGGTTCGGAACCACCGTAATTCCAAAGAGAAAGTCGTTCCAGATGTTGGTGAACTGGAAGATAAGTGTGACCGCGAAAGCGGGCAGGGACAATGGTAGCATAACACGCCAGAAGGTCTCAATCATACCGGCACCGTCCACTGTTGCAGCCTCAACTAGAGAGCCCGGAATATTGACGTAAAAATTACGAAAGATGAGTGTAGTTACGGAGATACCGTACACTACGTGTGTCAGCACCAGTCCCGGAAGCGTACCGTAAACGTTAATCCACTGCAGGAAGCGCACCAAGGGCAGCAGAATAGCCTGATAGGGGATAAAGAAGCCGAACAGGAGCAGAGCAAATAAAACCTCTGAACCGCGAAAACGCCATTTCGAAAAAACATAACCGTTCAGTGCACCGATGATAGAGGATAAGAGTGCTGCGGGAATGACCATCACGAGGCTATTGCGCAGGTTGGGAGAAAGCATTGCCCAAGCCTCTGTAAAGCCTCCCAGTGAGGCGCGGCCAGGTAATTGCCACATCGTGGCCAGGCTCACGCTGGATGCATCTTTGAATCCATTGGTGACCATCACGTAAACGGGCAGCGCGTACAGAATGAGCGCGAGTCCCAGAATGAACCACAGAATGCCGCGTCTCATACTCATGTTTCACGGCTTCTGAATGTGTGCATGAGGTAAGGCACAATGACTAGGCATGATGCGACCAACATGACGACGGAAGCGGTAGCTCCAAGGTTGTATCGGGCGGCCTTGAACATCATTTCAAACACGAAAATCGCAGGGACGTCCGTCGCAAAGCCCGGTCCAACCCCAGACATGGCAAAAACCAGGTCAAAGATTTTTAGCGAAACATGCAGCAGAATGATAGCTGTCGAAATCGTGATTGGAGTAAGCATAGGAATGATCACAGATCTGTACATCCTGAATTCTCCTGCGCCGTCGATACGTGCAGCGTCCCGCACCTGTCTGCTAATACTTCCAAGCCCTCCTAAGTACATGGCCATCACAAATCCAGATAATTGCCAGGTTGCAGCAATAGCCACAGGGATGAGTGCTATCGGAATCCCCCACTCGATCTGAAACGTCATCCCGCTAGGCCAGACATGGGCCAGAACTTGGTTGACAGAAAGGACCACTTCGGGATCAGTTGTCCAGCCAGGAGACAGTGGATCCATCCCCGCTGCTTCCAGGACCTGATTGATCCCCAGTATGTCAAAGAAAAGGTTTATGCCGGTTTCTGGATTAAAAATCCACCGCCAGACGACCCCTGTAACGATAAATGAGAGTGCATACGGGAACAGGAACGCACTTCGGAAGAAGCCTCGACCGGCGATCTGCCGGTCCAGTAGGATTGCAAGCCCAAGTCCAATGCCGATGGCAAGTCCTATGAAGAGTACAGTGAATACGAGGGTATTTCTAAGGTCTGCCTGGAAGCGCGGCATGGCCAGCATGTCTGTGTAGGTTTGCCACAACGGTTCACGCAGGGACAAATCAACAGCAAGCGTTCGCCAATTTGTAAGCGAAAAAAAGAAGCTCGTCCCAATGAATCCGTAGACAAAGATGGCCGTCAACAGGAGGGATGGCAGGAGGATGAGCAATCCTTTATTACGGACCAGCCAATGCGGGTTGACCATGCTCTATTGACCAAAGCCTGCTGCATGTGCCTCACGGGCCAGGGATTCAGCAAAGGCCTGATGGTCACGCCGCACAACAAAATTTGTCAGCGCATCATTAAGCGCTTGCTGAAAACCCGGAGGTGCGGCTGAACCATGGATAACCGTAGGCACAGCTACCCCTTCGGCATACTTATCCATTGACCACTGAAGGTAGGGGCCAAACCGGGAACGATCGCAATCGGTTCGTGCACAAATGGATCCCTTTAGCAGATTAAAGTCCTCTTGAACGACGCGATCCCCCATGATCCGCAGCATGTCAAGAGTTTCTGTGGGGTTTGGGGCGTTTTTGGCCAGGGTAAATCCGTCAGTAACCAACAAGAATGTTCCATCACTCCCAGGATGGGCAACCCAACCAAAGTCAACATTTTCCTCCAGACCATTCTGGATTAATTCACCATAAACCCAGTCTCCCATGGAGTAAAAGGCACAATCGCCGTCGCCCAGTTTTTTAGCTGCCTGATCCCATGAGAGGGCTGCATGGTCCTTATTCTGGTGATCAAGCAATCGACCATAGTTCTCTATGGCCTGCATCACGTCTGCGTCTGTGAAACTGGTGGTTCCATCCCAAAGCCCTAGATACCGTTCGGGGCCGATAGTCCCCACAAGTGTATTCTCGAACATGATACCTGTTGCCCAGATACCAGTATCCCCCATGCACATGGCCGGAATGTTAGCGAGTTGGAGTGATTCTGCGATACCAAGTAGCTCATCAAGGCTGAGCGAGTCTTCGATAACAATCCCATGTTCTGCGAGTAATGGCTTATTGTACCAAAGGGTATTGCTGCGATGGAGATTCAGGACGACCAGATAGGGTTCACCATCCCGGCTAATCATATCTACAAGGGACGGTGAGAACAATTCGTACCAACCTTCAGCATCGTAAAGATCCTTTAGTGATGCGACATAGTCAGGTGTAACGTAATATTCCATCAATTCGGATCCGTGGTGGGTTTGCCAGCTGTCTGGGGGATTTCCGCCCAGGAGTCTGGTTTGAAGTATTGGCCGGGCAGCTGAGCCTCCACCACCAGCAACTGAAGCGTTGATCAGGTCAACTTCGGGGTATGTTGCTCTGTAGGCGTCGAGTACAGTTTCCAGCGCGGCGGCTTCACTGCCGGAGGTCCACCATGTGAAGATCTCCACTTGTTTGTCTGTATCGGTCTGGTCATCGGTACCTTGGCAAGCGGCCAGGAGCAGTATGGGCAGGAATCTGTAGATACGCATTGCAAAAAGTTTTATAGCCACGAGCCTATACGATTGCCTATATGGAGTTGAACGGTTTTGAGCTCTGTAAATTCGTCAGTGGAAAACCGTCCTAATTCACGTCCCAGACCACTGTCCCTGTAGCCACCAAAGGGAAGCTCGGGATGCCCATCCATGAAACAGTTAATCCATATGGTGCCTGCGCGGATTTTGCGGCTGACCTCGAAGGCGGTATCAACATTGGAGGTCCATAAGCCGGCACTGAGTCCATAGAGGGTATCGTTGGCGATCTGGATAGCTTCCTCTTTTGTTCTGAAAGTCAAGATCGACAGTACGGGTCCAAATATTTCTTCTCGTGCGATAGCCATTTCTGGAATCACTCCGTCAAACACGGTAGGCTCAAAAAATCGTCCGGTGGGCGTTGGGATCTTATGCCCACCGAGCCGCAGTCGTGCACCGCAGTCTGTGCCGTTACTTACATAGCTTGAGATCTTCTCCAGTTGCGGGATATTGATGATGGCCCCAACCTTGGTAGCGGGGTCAAGCGGGTCGCCAACGGGTACAGTACGTGCCAACTCAAGCACACGTTCGGTGAATTCTTGGGCAATTCTCTCTTCCAGAAGAAGCCGGCTGCCGCTATTGCAACACTCCCCCATATTGAAGTAGACTCCAAACACGACTGGATCCAGTGCAGCATCTAAATCTGCGTCCGCAAATATGATATGTGGGTTTTTACCTCCGAGCTCGAGAGAGCAGCGTTTTAGATTCTTGCCTGCAGCAGCAGCCACCCGGCGTCCTACGGCGGTTGAGCCCGTGAATGAGAGTACATCAATATCAGGGTGTTCGGACAGTCGACTTCCAACCGACGTACCCAGACCGGTTACAACGTTGATCACCCCTTCCGGCACGCCGGCTTCATGAGCCAATGAGGCTAATTGCAGCGTAGTGCCCGGTGTTAGTTCGCTAGGTTTAATTACGGCGGTACAGCCGACAGACAGCGCAAATGGCAATTTCTGGCTGATGATGAGCAGCGGAAAATTCCATGGTGTGATCATGCCCACTACCCCCGCAGGTTCGCGCAGCACCAGTCCGAGTTTGTTTTCGCCAAGGCTGTTGTAAGCTTCACCGCAGGTGTGACGGGCGAGCGTCGCCGCATAGCGCCACAGGTCGACTGCGGCATCCATTTCTGCTTTAGCCTGCGTAATAGGCTTTCCGCTCTCGAGCGTTTCCAGTCTAGCCAGATCATCGTTGTGTGCATCGATCAGGTCTGCAGTTGCATTCAGCACGCTAGCACGTTCCTGTCCAGACATTCGAGGCCATGGTCCGGTATCGAAGGCGGTGCGTGCAGTCTGCACCGCCTTATTGATGTCGGAGGCGGTCCCGAGTGCATAGTCTCCGACGGTAGTATCGTGTGCAGGGCTCACGGTTGTAAAACGATCCCTGATCTCTGAGCGAACGTTTTTGCCTCCTATCCAGTGATGTACCATCAGGCTTGTTCTCTGACCATGGCAACTCCTTTTTCACCAATCATAATGGAAGTTGCCTGTGTGTTGCCGCTGATTAGGCGGGGCATTATGGATGCGTCAATCACGCGAAGAGCATCAATACCTCGTACGCGAAGCTGTGTGTCTACTACAGCCTCGTCGTCAGTTCCCATCTTACAGGATCCCACAGGATGGTAATCATTTTTTGCCCATTTTCGGATATAGGTCCCAATTTCTTCCTCGCTCTGTGTTTCTGGTCCAGGCAGGATCTCCTTAGCAATGTACGGGCGGAAAGAAGGCGCAGCCAATATGTGCCGCCCCCATTTGAAACCTTCCATGGATACCTTAAGATCGTATGGATCATCCAGGAAATTTGGATCAATCGCGGGATCATCAAATGGATCACTGCTGCGCAGTGTTACAGAGCCAATGCTGCGTGGGCGTAGGTTACAGGTATTGATGGTTAAACCGTGACCTTTGATGGTCATACGACCATGGTCCACTACGTATGCGGGCAGACAGTGAATCTGTATATCAGGGGATCGAACTTCGGGCGAGCTTTTGAGAAAACAACCGGCTTCACACACAGAGGCGGTTACCGGTCCAGTCTTGTACAGCAGATACTGAATACCATGCAGGAGTGCTCTATTCCAGCGGTCGTGTCCGTTATAGCTGATGGGTTTACTGGAAGATGCAGCCAGATACACGTCCATATGATCCTGGAAATTTTTGCCAACGCCCGGCAGGTCGTGTTGTACGGCAATTCCAAGGGCTTTTAATTCATCTGCGGGCCCGACACCTGAAAGCAGCAGGAGCTTTGGAGAATTGATCGCTCCGCCGCTGAGTACAATCTCTCGTTCCGCATGAGCCTGGACGCGTTTGCCGTTCTGGACGTACTCAATTCCGGTTGCCCGACCACTTTTAAGAAGCACGCTTGTCGCAACCGCCCGGGTTTGAATTGTAAGATTGGGTTTGGGCGGGCGCAGAAACGCGGTTGCCGTGCTTTCCCGGCGCACATTGCGTTGGGTGACCTGGTAATAGCTCACTCCTGACTGGTGGGCACCGTTCAAGTCGGGGTTATAGGGGATGCCAACCTCCTGTGCTGATCTGACGAACGCGCGTGTCAGTAGATTTGACTGGACCTGATCTGCGACATTTAATGGACCACCTTGTCCATGGTAGTCGTCCACAAAACGCTCGTTGTTTTCGGACTTCTTAAAATATGGAAGTACATCTGTATAACCCCAGCCATCGCAGCCCAGTCCACGCCATTCTTCGTAGTCCAGGCGATGTCCTCGGATGTAGATCATGGCGTTAATGGACGTACTGCCCCCTAGTGTACGTCCTTGGGGGTAGTGCATTTCGCGGTCGTTCAGACGCTTCTGGGGTACGGTTTTGAAGCACCAGTTCACATTTTTACCTGTGAGTTTGGCAAAGCCTGCCGGCATGTGGATGAGTGGAGACCGATCGGGTGGTCCGGCTTCAAGCAGCAGTACCCGGGTATGTCGATCTTCGGCGAGACGGTGAGCTATAACACATCCTGCTGCTCCTGCCCCCACAATCACATAATCGAACGAATTCTGGTGTGGCATGGCGTTAGGTTCCCTTATAGTCAGGCTTTCGCCGTTCAGAGAAGCTTTGCACACCTTCTTGACCATCGTCTGTGTATGCGCTGAGTGCGCCTGCAATGGATTCAAGATGTGCACAGTCGGCATTCAAAATTTGTTTGGATATCTGTACAGCTATGGGAGCATTGTTGGAGATAGTTGCTATCAGCTTACTTGCTGCATGGGGTAATTGATCGGGTGAGCACACTTTGGTCACAAGTCCCCAAGCGAGGGCAGTCTGTGCATCGATAGGATTACCGGTCAGGATCATCATTTTGGCGCGGGCAATTCCGATTATTTTTGATAATCGGGCAGTCCCACCCCAACCAGGGACGGCTGCGATTTTAACCTCAGGCATTGCAAAAGAGGCCGTGCTTGCAGCGATTCGAATATCGCATGCAAGAGCAAGTTCAAGCCCGCCGCCGAACGCATATCCGTTCATAAGAGCAATTACGGGTTGACGCAGGTTTGCCAGACGCGAAAAAATTCGTTGACCCTTGGGAATCCATTCGTTCCACATACCGAGAGCATCCAGTGCGCCCCATGCTTTGATGTCAGCGCCCGCGCAGAATGCTTTGTCTCCTGCCCCTGAAAGCGTCACGACCCGAATCTCCCTGTTGGATTCAAGAGTAGTCAGGTGGGCATCCAGAGTTTCCAGCATTGAAGGATTAATGGCATTACGTTTTTCTGGGCGATCAAGCGTTAGCTTTGCCACAGGTTCACAAACTTCAAGATGGACGTTACTCATTGTACCTAAGACAGTTGGAGGTTCATAGGCGCGGGATCAAATAGTCGGGAATCCATAATGCTCAATGAAGGGCTAACCTTAAGCTTCAGGACGGTTTGTGCCAGAACATCACGCTCAAGATCAATCCCCGGGGCAATCTCGGTCACAGTCAGTCCCTCGGGCAGCAGACGCAGCACACAGCGTTCTGTAATGTAGGTGATCTGCTGCCCTAAGCGAAGGGCCCGGCGCCCGCTGAAAGAAACGTGTTCTACAGTCGGCACCAGTT
This sequence comes from Rhodothermaceae bacterium bin80, assembly GCA_002238805.1. GTDB lineage: Bacteria > Bacteroidota > Rhodothermia > Rhodothermales > Bin80 > Bin80. The sequence continues at coordinate 34,019 of MPNB01000020.1, forward strand.
TCTGGATTTTACCCTCCCTGAGAATGTTCAGCTTGCCTCCTTCGACGATAAGATGCAGTCCACCGGTTGTATATGTGCCGACAAACGTGAGGTTACGTGCAGCGGCTGTGATGTCAATGAAGCCTCCTACGCCTGCAGTAACATGAGGGTGGGCAGCTAGGCGTGAGACATTGACGCATCCCTGTGCATCAATTTGCATGAAAGACAGCAGGCTTTGATCGAACCTGCCGCCCTGGAAATAAGTGAACTGATCAGGTGATGCGAGGATGGCCTGTGCACCGGAGGCACAGCCAAACTGAAAATCCAGGAGAGGAATACCCCCGACGGCCCCCTGTTCAATGACCCAGGTCACGGCATCAGACAATCCTTCTTCCAACAGGATACGAGGTACCTGTGCGGATACTCCAAAGCCCAGATTTACTGCATCACCTTGCTGCAATTCCATTGCAGCCCGACGCGCCATAGGTTTGTACGCTCCCCAGGGCATGAGATCGTAGGTAATTCCCTTGGGGTGTTTTTCACCGCTGATTGTCGGATCGTAGTCCGTGTTGGTGGTTTGCATCTGATCTGGCGCAGTGACCACGTAGTCTACTACAACACCGGGTACTCTGACGTCCTGTGATTTTAATGTCCCGGAGTCTACCACACGTTTAACCTGGGCAATCACAATACCACCGTTGTTGTGAGCTGCAAGCGCTTGGTCGTAGATGCCGAGGAAACCCCCTTCGTGCTCTGTGGTAATGTTGCCGTTCCTGTCTGCTGTGGTTCCTCGAATGATAGCTACATCAACGGGTATTGATCGGTAAAACAGCCATTCATCATCATCAAAAGTAACCCGTTCAACGACACCGGGAGGGCTGCAGTCGTTCATCCGCGCACCAAGAAGCCGGGGATCAACAAACGTGTCCATTCCCACTTTGGTGAGTATTCCGGGTCTATGCGCTGCGGCTTCACGATGCATGTGATACAACACTCCACTGGGCAGGTTATAGGCCTCGACACGGTTTTCGTCAATCATTTGCCATATCCTGGGGGAGGGCATAGAAGAGGGGCCGCTCGGCAAGGATCCAGCGACCACACGTTTCAGCAGGCCATCATGGGCTAAATGGTCAATCCCATCAATGCCATACATATCACCTGCTGCAATGGGATGAATTGCGGTCAATCTGCGTGGTTGACCTGTATTGGCGAAGCGTTGGCCGATAGCAGACAGCATTGCATCAGGACAGCCCAGACCACTTGATGAGCTCACGGTTACGACCGCGTCATTTTTGATCTGCTCGGCGGCAAAGGCGAATGAGCAAAACTCAGGCATAGGTTACTTTGACGTGTGAACTCGTTTGCGCTGCCTGTTCGACTGCCAAGGCAACGGCGAGCGAACGAATGCCATCCTCGGCTGTTGCTGCGGGAGTTCCATTGCCCTGAACGGCATTATTGAAGCATTTTACTGCACGTTCGTAAAGGTTGGTATGGGGTGGAAGCTCAACTTTTTCAACCTGATCACCACGGCGGAGGGTGATATTTCCAATGGGTTGCTGAGTCATGACATCTGTGGCAATCAAAGATCCGTTTGTGCCATGAACTTGAAGTCCAGTTCCAGCGTGGCCAACTACGAATGAGTCATGGAATTGCGCCAGCGTGCCGTTGTTAAACCGCATGATACCCATTACCGTGTCGGCGATTCCGTGTTCTCCGAGACCTTGAGCTGAAGTGAACGCCGTCACCGACTCAACCTCGTCATCCAAAATGAATCGAAGGGTATCTGTGTCATGAACGGTTATATCCAGAACAACTCCGGCCCCGGTTGCGGGATCCTTAATCCGCCAGGTCTGCAAATGGGGTGGCAGCATAACAGCGTGGAACACTCGAACCGCGAGTGGCTGCCCAATTGCACCGTCCTGGACAAGCGCACGAATTTTGCGGTGAGTGACAGCGTTACGCAGATGGTGATTGGTCCCCATGACTACGCCAGCTGTTGCGCAGGCTTGAGCCATTTGTCGTGCGTCGGCAAGTGATAAGGCAAGGGGTTTCTCACAGAGCACATGTTTTTGGGCAGCCGCAGCGGCCAGTGTTTGTGGCTTATGCAGCTCATTGGTGGTTCCCACGTAGACTACATCTATGTCTGGATCTGCCAGAAATGCATCAAGATCTGTGTATGTGCGTGCAATGCCGAATTGTGCTTTAAAATCCTGTCCGCGCTGATGAGATCGACTCAGAATGGCGGTTACCTGGCTTTCGGGGTTCGCATTAATGGCATCGATCATCCATTCCTTGGCGATCGTGCTTGCACCGATAATTCCCCAGTTGATAGACGACTTCACTTTCTGTTTTGGATGGTTGTGATTGGGAGCGTGGATAAATTTAACTGATCAGGTGCAATCAACGCAAATGCACAGGTAGATTGCAGAAACCCTTTGGATCCCGGATAAGTCTAGCCTCGTTGTGGTATAACCATCGGGTTTACTGAGCACGTCGTTTTACGTACGATTGTGGTGATGTATGATCAACACGTCGTATCAGTGTATTCGAGTATGTCCAGGGGAGCCTGTGAAGTACCTCAATATTTTCATGAATTAGCAATTGAAATTCCTGAATTGGATAAATGAATATAGCCGTATGCATTAAGCAGACAGCCGATACGGAATCCCGCCCCACATTGAGCGCTGATAGGTCCCGTGTTGAGGAAGAGGGCCTCGTCTGGATAATAAATCCGCATGACGAGTCTGCCATTGAGGTAGCGGTGCGTCTGCGTGATGAGCGGGGTGGTACAGTCACGCTCCTAGCCCTCGGACCGGATCGCGTAGAAAGCGCACTCAGGCAGGGTTTAGCCATAGGTGCCGACTTTGCTGTTCATCTTCAGTGTGATGCTATGCCGGATGATCCAAAGACTGTCGCGGGCGCGCTCGCACACATTATTAGCACGCGTGATTTCGACTTGGTCCTAACGGGTGAGGTAGCTATCGATGGTGCAGGAGCTCAAGTGCCTCAGCGGTTAGGGGTGCTGCTGAATTGGCCATGCGTTACCGGGGTTGAAGAATTGAAAGTAACCTCAGATGGATTGACCGCCCGACATCCGGTTGAGCAGGGCGACGAAATTCACATATGCAATCTGCCGGCAATCATCGGCATTAATCGCCGGATTGGTGAACCGCGCTACCCGTCCTTCAGAGGTATTATGAAGGCAAAGCGTAAGCCCATAGAAAAAGAGGCAGCTGTACTTGAGTTTGCTCAGCTTCGGATTGAGTCATTGGCTTTGCCGGCATCAAGGTCAGACGGTAAAATTTTGACTTACGAAGATGGGGTTGCAGCGCGAGTCGTCGCGCTCCTGCGTGAGGAGGCAAAAGTTATCTGAGAGTAAAATGTTCAAAGTTCTGGTTATAGCGGAATCAAGCGGCTCTCGCCTGACCATATCAACCCTGGAAGTATGCAGGGTTGCGTCCGAACTCTCTATGCTTTTGGGCGGTCACTGGGAGATGCTGGTTGATCATCAGACCGAGGAAGCCGCCGGTGCCATCGCTCCGAGGGTCTCTTCCTTTGATCTGCGGGAAATCGCATACCCGGGCCCTGAGATGCTGTCTGATATTGTAGCCCAAGTTACAAAGGCGGTGAACCTGGTCATCATGCCGGCCACGTCAACGGGCAAAGATGTGATGGGGCGGCTTGCACAGAAGCTGGATGCTCCACTGGCACAGGACTGTATGGGTTTCGAGGTGGTCGCGGGCAGACCTGTGTTCAAACGAGCGCTGTACGGGGGGAAGGTGACAGCTAATGTAGAACTGTCAGGAAAGCTGACCTTGGTCAGTTTTCGACCAAGAGCCCACGCACCAATCCAGCAATCAGATGAATTTGTGAAAGCGAATCCATGTATGGTGAGCATTCCCGAGTTGATGACTGCGGTCAAACTTCAGCCAAAAGCTTCAAGCGAGCGTCCTGATGTGACGGAAGCCTCAATTGTGGTTAGTGGAGGTCGGGGTCTGCAGGGACCAGAGAACTGGTATGTGCTTGAGGATCTACTGGATGCACTTGGCCCGAATGCTGCCTTGGCCTGTTCGCGTCCGGTGAGCGATGAGAATTGGCGCCCGCACAGCGAACATGTGGGCCAGACTGGCCGTGCGGTCGCCCCCGATCTATATATCGCAGCGGGGATTTCGGGGGCAACGCAGCACGTAGCTGGTATCGTTCGCTCGAAGTGTATTCTTGCAATTAACAAGGATCCGGCGGCACCGATTTTCAAAGTTGCCGATTATGGCATCGTCGGAGATTTGTTTGAAGTCGTTCCGGCACTTGCGGCCGCCATCCGTCGTGGAGCATAGCCTGATTTGTGCGGCTGCTGAAGATTGTATTTAGCTGGTCTGTACCAATGATTGGCGTGGAACAGTCAACGCTCGCCACGCTGGTTAAAGGGGCAAGCCGGGTCGTTAACTCAATTGAGCAATAAGCCAAGGAGTGCACCGCCTGCGACGAGCCAGACTGCGTTTACCTTGAAGCGCAGACTCGCAACCGTGGCAAGCAGAAAGATCACCGCAGGTGCCCAGCCCGTTAGTACACTAACCCCTAATCGTATCGTCACTACCAGCATAAGTGCAACTGCACTGACGTTTACAGCATCCAAAAATGATCCCATGAGAGCTGACTTCCGCAGACGGGGAATCAGTGGGTTCAGAATACTGACGAACACAAAGGACGGCAGGAATATCGCTACAGTGGCCATTACTCCGCCCTGCCAGCCCCCCAGGAATACGCCAATAAATGTGGCAGTAGTGAGCACAGGCCCGGGAGTGAATTGACCGATAGCTACTGCGTCCAGTAATTGCTGTTCGGTCAGCCAGCCATAAGTCTGTACTAGGCCTCCCTCCAGAAAGGCGATAAGGACATAACCGCTTCCATATAGTACAGCACCAACCTTGAGGAAGAACCATCCCAAGTTCCAGATGCTGTACTCCACCTTGGGAGTCTGCAGGAACCCAACAATAAAAGGCAGCACTCCGAGGGCTGTTAGACGGCGACGCCACAGGTAGAGTCCACCCAGACCGAGTATACCCCCACCCAGCATGGCGAGCACTTCATTCACCCCCAATAGCAATGCTATAGAGACAACAGCACCGATAGGGACCAGTGCCCAGGCCTTAACGGCGGATTTCCCTAAACGCCACAGCGCCCCCAGGATGATTGCGAGTACAGCAGGCTTAATACCGCGAAGGAACGGTTCGACCTCCGGCACTTCACCATACGAGGCGTACAGCCATCCGAGTACGCCAGTCATGAGTGCTGCGGGCAGGATGAAGCAGAGTCCTGCAACGACTAAGCCCCCAAAACCACGCTGTTCATAGCCGACATGCATGGCCATCTCGGTGGAGTTTGGACCGGGAATCAGGTTAGTTGCACCAACTAGATCCAGGAAGTGCTCTCTGGTAAGCCATTTGCGTCGGGTGACCACCTCGTCATCCATCATTGCGATGACTGCTGCAGGTCCCCCAAACCCGATAAAACCTAACTTCATAAAAAGTCGTACCAGTTCACCCATTACACGGTTTTAATTTGATGTCCCGGAAGATAGAGATCAATTACGACGATCAGTGCGTCTTTTGCCAGCGTTCGATCAATTGGCTTCGCAAACGTGACCGTAGGGGCCGTTTTTCATACGAGGCGCTCCCGCCCGGGGCATCATGCGTTACTTTGCGTGACGAAGCAGGGACATGGCAGGCATCCACTGCTGCGCTGCGTGCGTTGAGATACTTGGGAGGTGGATGGCGCATAATAGCGTACGCACTGTTGATCATTCCACGACCGATTCGTGATGCAGTTTACCGGGTTATTGCTCGGAACCGGCGTCGACTGATCACTGATTGCGAAGCAACTCAAAATAGCGCTGAATGAGCGCCTGGTAGTCTTTTGCATACCCACTCTCGAGTGCATCCATGAGCGCGCGTCGCAGTGCATCCTGGGTCAGGTTGTTTTGCAGTTCCCCGGGGCTCACACGCTCAATGTCGGTACCCCGGCGTCCTTCCCGTCTTTTTTCTTCGCCTCGTTCCTGTAGACTGCGCGAAGCATCCAGTAGTCTGGTCAAAATCTGCTGTTGGCGCTGTCGCGTTGGGCGGTTCACCTGGCCGATCTGTAATTCCTGAATGGATTCAGCCATCTGTTCAGCGATCCGTTCAAGGTCACCGGCCAGTTGGCTTGCCAGATCGCGTTCCTGTGCCATTTCGGTGAGCTGACGCCGCATAGCTTCCTGTTGGCCGGCGAGTTGCCGTAGGCGTTCCTGCATATCAGCACTCATGCGCTCTCCCGGCGATTGCCCAAAAAAATCTTCGAGTGCCTGATTCAATTGATCCTGCTGCATGGCCATTTCCTGGAGCTGCTGAATCATTTGCTCCATAGACATTCCTCCGCCGCTGCTGGAGGAAGAAGCATTCATGAGCTGGTCCAGTAAATCGCTCAACAGCAATGCCAGGTTATTCAGGTTGGTCATTGCTTGGGCGGCACTAGATTCTGCCGAGAGGCTGTTGCGATCCGTCAGCGCTTCGATGGAAGCCTCCATGCTCATCAGCGCATTGCCGGCAAACTCCTGGACATCCCGTGAAAGTTGGGGTAAGGTGCGCCCTAAAGACTGGATCGAGTCGGCAACGACTGCACCACCTGTCGCTAAGATTGCTTGTTTTCTTGCAAAATCGCGCAGCAAGGGGCTGTCTCGAGTGGCATCTGCAATACTGCGACGCAGGTCTTCTTGATCATAAGACAGTCGTAGAACGTTGCTCAGAATCAGTCTCAGAGCGGCCATATTGACCTGCATTTGTTGTCCCTGCATTCCAGTTTGGATGTTTTGCAGGTCAGACTGCAATTGCTGCATACTCTGGCTCATTTGCTGCTGGCCCTGGTTAGCTTGCTGCATTTGGCCAGCCTGCATCTGCTGAGCATTTTCCTGCATGCCTTTGGGTAGCTCCTTTGCTTGAGTTTGTTCGTTGAGCTGCTCCATTTGCTGCACAGGGGCTTGTTGCAGTTCCTGCATGCGTTCGGCAATTTCTTCCATCTTGGCTTCCAATGCCGACATCTCTTCGGCGGCTTGCATCTGTTCCTCTGCGAGCGTCTCAGTCGTTTCTGTCGGGATATCTCCTGCCGTTTGCTCTTCTAGTTTATCCTGTACTTTTTGCAGATCTTCAGCACGTCGCGACGATTCCTCCAGTTGCTGCTGCACTTGAAAATTTTTGAACAATTCGAGGGCCCGCTCCATTCGTTCTCTGAACATCTCCTCATTGAACTCGAATTTTTCGAGCGATTCCTGCATTGCAGCCGGATCAAGTTCAGTGATGGCCTCTTGCAGCTGCTCAAGTGCCTCCGCGAGTTCAGGAGAGTTGATTTCTTCGGTCACATTCTGCAGCTCTTCAAATATGTCCAGTAATTCGTCACTGACCAGATTGTGGTCCTCCATCTGTTCAGCCGCCTCAGCCATGTTGTTAGCCAGCTCATCTACACGGTTTTGCACGTCCTCCTGCGCCTGGCGCAAGCTTTCCAAGCTTTGTTGGTCGTCCCAGTCGGCATCCTGCTTCCTTCGAAGCTCGTCGCGCAGCTCTTCAAATTGTTGGCGTACGTATTCGGCTTCTTCAATGAGTGACTCAAGACCGGACTCTGTTTCATCCTGTGTGGACTCCAGTGCTTCGTATCGTTCAGCAATTGAAGGGAGCCGCAACTGCTGCGTGGCAGAGATACTCTTCTTAGCACCGTTGTAGCCGTCATTATCCCAAACAGTCACGAAATAACTAATCACATCGCCAGGTACAATATCCAGACCCGTTGTCGTGTCAAGGTTCCAGAGGTACTGAACCTCGGGGGTGCTTGGCAGCGGCAGCATTATTTCCTGGAAGGTCTCCATGGTATCTCCGAATCTGCTATCGGACAGTCGCCAGGAGAGCGTAAGCCGTGAAAAACCAAAATCATCTCGGACACGAATATCAAGCGGGACCAACAGTGCGAAATCCATATCTGTTTGAGGAGCCGGGGAAATTAGTTCTACAAAGGGGTATTGGTCAACGAGGGGGGTAATTGAATAGGTGATCGGATCGAGATTCGAGACACCGCTGGGTGACCGCAGAATGATGCGATAGCTGGTTTCCTCACGAACCATGATATCTCCGGCCATACCATCAAGAATAATATCACTGTTAGTATTGTCCATAGATAGCCAAGCTTTAGCATCAGGATCACTCGTCCGAACGCGAATATTTGCTATCGTGCCTTGCAACCCCGTGATATTTCCTGTCCCGGGCGGCAGCTGCTGAGCAGGGAGTCCTGTGTAGGCAGGGGGGCGCAAGGTTACCTGTAGGTCCCGAAGAATTGGGCGGTCAATTACGCTCACCGCATACCAGGGCGATCTTACAGAACCGGACACAGCGCGATATCTCAAGGGCAGGCGAAGGTTGTGTTCCTGGTGTAGGAACTGGCCAGATAAGTCAGATCGGACGCTCTGCGAGCGAATACTATTTTCCCCAGGCACACCCAACTCGAAGGTTACTGTTTCCGGTAGGATTTCGCCTGAGGCAGTGGCAATTATTGTTAGGGAGTCTCCCTTGGTAATTTCAATATTGCCTGGGGTAACCGCCAGTGTGAATGGTGCAGGGCGTTCGAAAGTTGTTCCGGGAGAGAATAAGCGAACCGAAGCGTTCCAGAATCCCTGAGGAGCTGCCAATATTAGTATGGCGATAAGTCCTAATGGGATTGCTGCATATCGGCTCCGGGCAATTGGTTGCCGCCAGTTCACTTTCTCAATAAGTGGCAAGTTGGATACCTCAGTATTGAGTGCTTTCACTGCACCATCTACCAAGGAGCGAGGAGCTGCACTGGCTTCACCATTACAGAGCTCGAGCAAACTGACCAGTCTACTCTGTAGGTCAGGTTGGCCCTTTGTCACGGTGTGTGCAATTTGTTTGTAGTGTGTGCGGCTAAGCCATCCTGTCACCCAGGGGCGAACTACAAACCATAAAAATAGTGCAATGCCTGTGCCAATCCAGACCCAGAGGAGTACGCCGCGCCAAGGAGTCGGCATCCATAGGCGCATCTCCACTGTAAGGAGTATAAGCAGCGTACTTGTGACCGCAGTAATGAGCAGAATAAGACCAACGGCGACACGTTCAGTGATTAGCCGGCCCCAGCAAGCCCGTAGTCGGGTCTGGATTCCGTTTAGAATGCGTTTGGCTTCTTCACTCATGGCGCCATGTGTACAGCTGACTATCATGAACGGTTTCATCAGCTTTTAACGCCAGAGCGGCACATTACAGTATTATCTTTACAAGTCTGTGATTCGATTTATCCAATAATTCTGATTAATTAATGACTGATTGTGTAGCAATTATCCTTGGTGGCGGTGCGGGCTCGCGATTATTTCCACTCACATTACTTCGTTCCAAGCCTGCGGTGCCTCTTGCGGGCAAGTATCGGCTTATCGACGTTCCGGTTTCAAATTGTATTAATTCAGGGATCAGCAAGATTTTTGTTTTAACACAGTTCAATTCTGCCAGTCTGAATCGCCATTTGGCTCATACATACAGATTTGACGACTATCGGCGGGGTTTCGTGACGGTTTTGGCGGCAGAGCAGACCCAGCAATCAGCTAACTGGTTTCAGGGAACCGCTGATGCGGTTCGCCAAAGTATACCTCATGTCGCGATCTACCGGCAGGAGCACGTACTGATTCTTTCAGGGGACCAGCTCTATTCGGTGGACTATAGGAAGCTCCTGGCCCATCATGTGGATAACAACGCTGCTGTGACTGTTGCAACCATTCCGGTCACGGCAGAAGAAGCTCCCGCATTCGGAATACTCAAAACCGATGAAGATCAAAGGATCATCGAGTTCCATGAAAAACCTCAGGACCTGACTGGCAAATCGAGCCCGGTCAGTGAGTCTATGAAAGCTGAGGAGCGGGTATACTTGGCTTCCATGGGTATTTACGTGTTTAATAGCACGCTTCTCTTCAAAATTCTTGATGAGGAGCCTGACCATCATGACTTTGGGAAACAGATTATTCCGCACGTAATCGAAAAAATGCGTGTGGTTAGTTATCCGTTCGAGGGCTATTGGAGTGATATTGGAACGATCCGCTCCTACTATGATGCCAGTTTAATGCTGGCCGATCCACAGCCGGGTTACAACATTTATAATCCTGCAATGCGTCTGTACACCCATGCGAGAATGCTTGCGCCAGCCAAGATTTCTGGAGCAAAACTTACCAATAGTCTGGTGTCCGAAGGATGTGTAATCGGCGAGAGTGAAATTACCGGATCAGTGATAGGAATCCGTACCCAAATTGGTGATCATACAACCATTCGTAATTCAGTACTCCTTGGTGCAGATTATTATCCCTGGCATGGAACGGAAATACGCGAACGTGTTGAGGGACCGGATCAGCCTGGCATAGGAGATCATTCGTTTATTGGGGGAGCGATCGTAGATAAAAACGTGGCCATCGGTAGTAGATGCATCATACGTAACACCGAAGGCGTACAAGAACACGATGGTGAAAATTTCTATATCCGAGACGGGGTCGTTGTGATCCCGAAGAACGTTACAATTCCAGACGAAACCGTAATCTGATGCAATTGGTTGCGAAAAGGCGATGGGTCATTCTTCTTTTTGCCGGACTTATTGTTTTGGCAGGATGCCGGACCTATGGTGGTTCTGAAGACGAAATTTCTGCGAACCTGTCTGCGACAGTTCAGCAGATAGCAGCGGAGGCATCCGCTTTGGAAACAGAAGCTGTCAGACTGGCTGAGGCTGCAGTTGCAAATCCTGCGTTGTCTCCTTATAGTGACCGCATGCAGGCCATAGTCTCCGAGTACGCGGCAATGGCACAAAAACAGGAGGAGTTGATCGACGAGGTGTTGACCATCGAGAGTAACGTGTTAACAAACTGGGTTGGACGGGCCCGATATGGGGCGCTGCATCGGGCATTTGGTGCACTTATCAGTGAAAGAGAATTGGTCCAGTCCAAGCGACACGCACTCTCTGAAGATCTGGGAGTATACTTGGGTCTCACGCAGCGGAGGCAAGTACCGGAAGAGGGGCGCTTCCAGATCAGGCCACATCACTACAATCGCTCGCAGACCGCTATAGATTTGAAAGACTTGTTGGCCGGTATATAATTTGTGCCCGCTCCATAGCCCTGCCTGAAGCAGGGCGTGTACCGATTGTTCTGGACGCATGATCCTGAGGGTAGCACTTTGTTTGTTTACAATAGCAGGTGGCTTATTTGTGCGGAGGACGGTGCAGGCGCAGGCACCGGTCGATTCACTGAGCCACTACGAATTGGGGGAAATTGTCGTAGGTCTGCAGGACAGTTCGACCGTGACTTTACCGGTATCGACGATGCAGCGTGTCCGTCTGGCCGATATTGCGCAGTCTGACGTAGCTTCGATTGACTACGTTCTCCGGCGTGTTCCGTCCGCACATTTGCAAACAAATTCGCGTGGGGAGTCACTGATTTATCTGCGTGGGGCAGGGGAGCGGCAGGTAAGCATATTCTTTGATGGGGCGTTGCTCAATGTTCCATGGGATAACCGTGTAGATCTGAGCCTGATTCCCTCGGAAGTTGTTGGAGAAATCTCAATTGCCAAAGGCGTGCCGTCAGTACTCTATGGGACCAATGTCCTTGGCGGGGCCATCAATCTTACATCCAGACAGCTTAGTAACCAAGGGACTTTTACGCAGCTGTCGGGAATTACCGGCTCGTATGGTTCGCAACAGGCCCGACTCACATGGCTTCGCCGCACGGAACGGTTCCAGTCTACGGTTTTTGCAGGTGTATCGGATCAGAATGGTATAGGGGTTCCTGGTGAGGCAGATTTGCCATATGGTCAACATTCTGATGTGCGAACCAACACAGACCGTCAAATGCAGTCTGTATTTGGGCAGTTGGCCTACAAGGTAGGTGGTGGCGGTAGTATTGGTATTTCGCTTCTGAGTTTTGGCGGCAAGAAGGGCGTCGCTCCAGAAGGTCATCTGGATCCTGAAGTGTCCAATGTGCGATTCTGGCGGTATCCAGAGTGGGAAACCAACATGGCTATTGTCAGTGGACAGTTTCCTGTTCGGAGCGGAACCTTACGCGGCGCTGCTTGGGTTAGCCGGTTTGGCCAGACGATTGCACAATACTCGGATGTATCCTATCGCGAGCAGCTCGAAACACAAATAGATCAGGATGATACGTACGGGTTACGTCTTACCTATCTGCGTGATTTTTCGGGGGAGGGGGGGCTGCGGTTGGCCGTAAATTGGTTATCGTCAAGTCATGAGCAGCAGGACCTTGCTATCGGAGAACCCTCGCTTCTCAGGCTCTTCTCGCAGCGAACCCTCAGCAACGGTATCGAATACACAAAAGCCGGGCGTGTAAATCTTACAGTGGGCGCCAGTATGGATGTTTTTGCGACCCCAAAAACCGGGGACAAGCCAGGTCGGGGTCCGCAGACAGGTGTCGGTGTCACAGCGGGATTCTCCCATGACCTTACCTCTGGTGTGACGATCAGGGGAGTTGCTGGGCGCAAGGTTCGTTTTCCAACTATGCGTGAACTGTTTGGTGAAGCATTGGGGAGGTTTCTAGTGAATCCGGATCTCGTCCCCGAATCCTCCCTATTGACAGAGGCGGCGGTGCGTATTGAGCGTGGTGAAACTACTGCAGAAGCGATTGTCTTTTTTAATCGGACCTACGATACAATCGGACAGAGGATGGTGCTTGTCGAAGGTGAAATGCGCCCCCGGCGACAGCGTGTTAATCTTGATGGCAGCCGTGTACTTGGACTCGAGACTACACTGGTCTCTCGCATTGTGCCGAGTATGCTGGCAAGCTGCAGCATGACCATAATGCGTGCACGAGAGGTTACTCCAGATGGTACGGGGCCACTCGTGGAGAAACCGTCCGGGATCGGAGGATGCAGTATGACCTATTGGTCTGCGATTGGCTTTTCGGTGGTATTGGAGGGCCAATACACAGGTAAGGCTCACGGATTAGGAGAGAATAACGCATTCATACCGCTTGAGCGTTCAATGGTAACAAGCATCCGTCTAGCCTGGCTAATCCTGTACAAACAATATTCGGCCGAAATTTTTGCACGGGCCAACAACATCACCGACGCAGTAACACTGCCACAACTGGGCCTCCCCGGTCCGGGGAGGGCATTACATGTGGGAGTTCAGGTAACTTTTTGAGGGAGGTAGCTGTGGGCTAGAGCCGGAGCTGCGAACATCGGCTTAACGGTTGCCCAGGCATCCCTGAACAGGGTGGATTTCCGGTAGGTAGTGCTTGCCCGAAAATATAACTCTTGGTTGGTTTAGCGTGTTTCTATAGGGGTTTTTGGTGATTATTGGCCGTATTTCGGCCCATATGGCCTGTTTTTGGCGTCTGGGGGCCCTCTTAACCTCGGAGCTTATTCTGGCGAATGTTGCGCTGCATCTGGGTAATTCGGGGATGATTTGGGCGTAAATCCCCTGATTTGCCGTAAATTGGGG
>MPNB01000171.1 GCA_002238805.1 Rhodothermaceae bacterium bin80
ATTTTATTGTTATTATATTGGCTATTATTTCATAGTTCACGATATACAATGAGCCGACGCTCCGATTTCTTTGCGCTGCCCGATGGCCTCCCCATGCGTCAGTATGAAGCCCTCCGAGCCTACCTCCACGAAGGATGCACCATTGAAGAAGCCGCCGAGCGCGGTGGCTATGACCCCGGCTCCTTCCGTAACCTCCTCACACGCTTCAATAAAAATCCCTCCGCAGACTTCTTTTGGCCCCCATTAAAAAAATCCGAACCCCGCGTTAAGCCGGCTGATCCCAAACGTGCCCGGATTCTTGCCCTCCGAAAACAACAGGGCTTAACCCTCTATCAGATTCAGGAGGCACTGAAAAAGGAGAACATGCCGGCCAGTGTAGGCTACATCCATAAGATCTTCAACCAGGAAAACATCAAGCGCCTGCCCCGCCGATCCGCCCAGCGGCCTGCTCCGCGAACCCTCAAAGCAAACCGCAAAAAGCTTGATCTCAGTCCGCGGTCCTTTTCGACCGATTTTGCAGGATTGTTTTTATTCGCCTTTGATCTGGCGCGAATAGGGCTCGACGAAATTCTGGATCACGTCAAAATGCCGGGTACCCGTATGATCCCGGCCGGTTGTGCGGTTCGTTCGCTCTTGGCCCTGAAGCTCGCCGGGATCGGACGGCCCTCCCAGGTCATGGCCGAAACGCTGGATCAGGGCCTCGCATTGTTTACCGGCCTCAATGTTATTCCCAAACGCACGACCCTGACGGAGTACTCCATCCAGGTGGATTCGACCTTTTCGGGACCCTTGATGCACCGGTGGTATCATGCCGCTGCACAGCTGGCCAAGGTGGGGGGAACGGGCGCCTCCGTGGACCTGGATTTCCATACCATCCCCTATCATGGGCATCAGGCCCTTTTGCAGAAACACTTTGTCTCCAAGCGAAGTCGACGCCAACGCGGGATCCTGACCATGTTGGCCCGCGATGCCGAAGCACATGTCTTCTGTTACGCGGATTCGACGATCCGAAAAGAAACCCAGAATGATGCCATTCTGGAGTTTGTCAGAGATTGGAAAGCCCGAACGGGGAAGCTCCCCGGTGAACTGGTCTTTGACAGTCGGTTTACGGTCTATGCCAACTTGGCAGAACTGGATGCGCTCGGCATTGACTTTATCACGCTGCGCCGCCGCCACGCTTCCTTGATCCGGCGCATTCATTCCCTGGATAAGTCGGCCTGGAAGAAAATCCGACTCTCCAACATTGGGCGCGCGTATCGGACCCCAAGCGTCGTGGATGAAACCGTCAAACTGCGTGCTTATCCCAAGCCCATTCGGCAACTGCTTGTCAAAAACTTAGGACATGACAAGCCAACAGTTTTGATTACCAATCAGATGAAACGCACGCCCCGGCAGCTGATTGACCGGTATGCCCGGCGCATGGTCATCGAAAATGTCATCAGCGATGCCATTGACTTCTTTCACATGGATGCGTTGAGCTCGGCCGTTCCTATGCGCATCAACGTTGATGTGCAGTTGACCGTCATGGCCAGCGTACTCTATCGACTCATGGGCGTGCGCGTCGGACAAGGCTATGAAAAAGCCGAGGCGCGGACCCTCTACCGTGACCTGATGCGACACACCGGCAAGGTAACCATCACCCAGAATGAGATACTCGTCCAGTTGCGTGCACGCGCCAAAGATAGCTACCTGATCGCTGCCGGATACCCCGAATTACACCAGAAAATTCCCTGGCTTGACGACAAAACCCTCCGAGTACAGTTCTCTAAACGACCGTAATCCTCACATGAGAAAATGAACGCGGGAATTCAGGCTAGGCCATAGGCCATAATGCTCAATATTTGAATTCGTCGGAGCTGCCATAATCTTGCGTCTCGGGCTCACGGTAACCGCTACCGAAAAGTTTGCACATGGGCTCTCCATCTTTGCTTGGGGATCCTTCCCCGTGGCTATTCTGTCGTATCGATGACTCATGCAGTCTGAACGGGGGATTGCATGGCCTCCCATAGAAAGCCGACCAGTTCGCGTGCAAGTGCAACCACAGCGACTTTGGGCGGCTTTCGTTTGGTCAGTGCTCGGTATCGTTGGTGTAAACGTTTTTGTGCCCGCTGGCTAATGGCCACGGTTCGGGCGCTGCATTGCTTCTGCCGTTCACCAAGGGATGCACTGATCCGGGGATAGTGTATGTATTTCCAAGCTGCACTCACCAAGGCTTTCCGCGCATGGACATTTCCGGTCTTCGTGATCGAACCAGACCGAATGGTGTTCCCCGATGAACGCTGAGATGGAACCAGTCCCAGATAGGCCATCAGGGCGGTCGGTTTTTCAAACCGCCGAAAGTCACCGATCTCGCAGACCAGTTGCATGGCCGTAATCAGTCCAATGCCGCGAAAGCCCTGCAGAATCCGGATCGGTTCCTGAAACCTGGAGGACTCGGACGCAGTCCGTATCTGCTGTTCCACCTCCCGAATCCGTGACTGGATATAGATAATATCCTCCAGGTTTCCCCGTAACACCTGCGCGTCGTTGGACTGATCCAGTTCGACCTTATTGATCCAGACCATAAACTTTTGCGTCCAGTAGCCTCCTGCATTATAGCTGTGTCCACGGCCATGCAAAAAATGAATGACTTGCATTTTGGATCGGTGGAGATTCTTGATCAGCGCTTCACGACTCCGTACCAGACTCCGCACAGACCTCAATTCCGAATCCAGAATAAAACATTCGGTCAAAAGACCCGCCGCAAAGTACTCGGCCAGCTTCCTGGCATCGCGCCGGTCTGTTTTAATGCGATCCCCATTGCGCCGAGGAATAGAACCCGGCGCAATGATGACACAATCAACGCCCAGGGCAGTCAGCGCTTCGTAGAGCGCAGTGCCGCAAAAAGACGCTCCGTAGCAACAACGGAAATCACCGTATTTAGACCGCATTGATGCCACAAATCGGGACAGATGTTCCGGCTTTTGTGCGGAAAACTCCCGCTCATCACAGGGACGCCGCAGGTCCACATCATAAACGCACGGGGCAATCGTGTCACGGTGAACGTCCAGTCCGATAAAGTAACGCGTCCGGGAAGAAGGGGTTGTGGGTTGGGATAGCATAGTAATTGAAGGTTAGGTTCAGCAGTAAGGATAAGGCCCGGCTGAGGAACCTGCTATGCTATTATATCTTGCGTTAACCTCGTGCGCCGCACAGGTGCGATGCAACGTGCGGAGCAGACTGTCCATCGCGTCCCGGAGCAGGTTCACATCCGTGGGCCAATGCACGTTGGTCTTCGTTACCGCCGAATCCACACGACACT
>MPNB01000021.1 GCA_002238805.1 Rhodothermaceae bacterium bin80
GACGCCGACCTGTAAGAAAAGAACGAAAAATAGCCCTTTTTGAGATCCCCTGAAAAATAGGGGACAGCAAAGATCCGCGAAAAAATCCACTACAATTGCAAACTTGCGTTAGATTCGGAAGGCGAGTCATGTGGTCAATGATTCTTGGCAACTGGATCGTTTGTTAACGACCATTACGACCATAAAACAATTCCATATACCCAACAGGCATCCCCGTATTCCTTACATGGAAGGCTGTTGTTGGTTTAGTGGAGACTTTTCAAGTTCATGCCAAGCGACTCAAAAATACTGACCCCGCAAAGATGCAGAACAGGTGGCTTAGTGTCCAATATCCTTCTGTGCGCTCTATTGTTGTTTATAACGCGTCCATCTACCGCATATGGCTAAGCCTCTGAATTAGAGGATTTTGAATCGTACATAAGTGCAGCCTTTCGCAAAACACACACCATATCCTTTTCGGGCAACGATACACTGCTAATAGGCGTAATCTCAACGGTTGATGTGGGTAGTAATGGACGATTAATGACCACCGACAGAGTAGGTAATCAGGCTATTCTATTCGAGGGCGATGGCACCTATATAGCACATTTGGATGCCCGCCAATGTAACCCTGAGGTTCGCTTTTTTCCTACCGGCGCGAAGATCAGACCTGATTCCCAGGTACTGGTGCTGGGTACCAGTCCAGGGGGATTCTTATTTGATGGAGACGGGCAATGTAAAAGCGCTACGTCAACTGAGTTTACTAGCACCCGACATAATGGATTGGTCCCGGACGGTGCTGACAAAATGATTGGTCTCTACAGTACGGGTACCGGGCAAGTTTTGCGTTTCATGGATGGCTTTGGCCGATTGATACGAGAAGTCAAGCTTTCTAAGAGCCCAGCTCCGGGCGTAGATTATAGATGGAGAGGAGGGGGATTAGTCCAGACCACAAAGCATCTCTATTTTGCAACACCATCCTCAGCTCTTATACAGTTGGATTTGGAAGGTCTCCCGGTTCGGGTATTTGAGTTCGAAAACCCTTGGTTCCGCCAGATCAAGCAAGATGTGCCCGATCCATTTGATCCTGACTTCCCCCGCTTGGATAGACATTTGACAAGAGTGGTACAGAATAGATATAGGGTAGCGAATGTGTTATTGCTTAACGATGATTTGGTGATGATTCAATATCGTAACGGTGTTGATCGCGGGGCTGGCTTGCAAGTATTTGATGACGCGGGCAATTTAGTTACCGAACTGCTGAAAAGTGATGACTTTTTCACCTACGCCCGCGACGGCTTGGCGTATCGTGTTGTTCAGCCTGACATAGATGCCTCAGGTGATTTGCCCAACCCACACCTTGAGGTATATGAGTACAGGGGACGGTGATCAATAAAAATGCCCTACGAAGTGGGTTATCACAAATAACCGTGGTGACTCTTGCCCTCCTAGCCGTTGGAATGATTCCATGGATGGGAGGAGTTCAGAAAATTCAGAATCTACCGGTCGAAAATGCCACCCCAATAGACGCATCAGAATATCTATGGGATTTGGTGGAAGAGCATGGAAATAGCAGCTTCGTAACTGATTCGGTGTTAAGTGGGAGTGCTGACGTACGAGATATTCGCTCAAACATTGAATATGATACGGCAAACGGAACCGCCCGGGTTTTACATTTGATATCTGCCCAGTCATGCTATCAGGCATTGTATACGAAAATGCAAAAAGCGGATTACCTTAGCAGTCTGCTAATAAATGACGGCTTAAAAATGGACGTAGTTGTTTAGGAAACGCAGGCCCCTCCTATTTGCACCTTATTCGCGAGAGTGCTCCAGTCTACGCTGCCAGATAACTGAGCCCGATATTCAAATAGTTTCGCATGAAAAGCTTCAAAAGCTCTTTGCTCTTCCACACAGGGGATGTAATGAATACGAGTACCGCGCCGGCCCCTTGGCTCTACATCCCCATCGCTATGGTGGTTTTGCCTGTTCCACCCTTACTGTTCAGCATGACGATCACGATAGCCGTGCATCTGCACAAATAGTGTGCTTGCTGGAGCATGATGGAGACTATCTTGCAAGCAGGAGAGCAGGACTGGCAGTATGCGAACATGACGGTAGGGGTTTGAATCACTCTATCAAACCCGGAACCTCTGAATTCTAATCTGGTCCAACTCCTCATGTCAGAAGAGAGAAACAACGACCATACAGGTCCATTCACGCGTGCTTCTAGGCTACTGCGCAAGAAGAAGCTCACTGCTGATGAAGCAAACGAACTCACTGAAATTTTTGAAAACATGGCATCCGCAAATCTAATTGCTCAATTCGGAGCAAAACTGGACACTGTGAACGCAACCATGAGTACCCAGTTGGATGCCGTGAACGCGACCATGAAGGCCCAATTGGACGCTGTGAACGCAACTATGAACACCCAGTTGGATGCCGTGAACGCAACCATGAAGGCCCAATTGGACGCTGTGAACACGAAGTACAATGTGCTGATCTGGGTCATTGGTTTCGCAACGATTATTCTTTCGGCTGTTATCGTCCTCACTTGATCTACGCCTTGGAGTTGTCGTAAATCGTGTCAAACTGTCCCAAGCATTGCATTTAGACGGAAGTGTGCGCGATTTGCACATCTGGAGCTAATTCGGAAATCTACTGGCAGGAGCGAGCGGACGATGTGCCGATTACTGCGTTCATAGAACCGATTCTGAAACCGAATCAGCGGACGCGCGCGGCGCGACTGCTTACCGCACTATTGACACATCCCGATCTGTGCACGGCAAGTCCCTGATGGTGCTCTCAGCAACGTCGAGATCAAAAACATGAGACCACCTCCCGGGAGTCATGTCGGAACCGAATGGCTCGCTCTACGGAAGAAGGGAAAGCCTTTGGTCACACATTACATTGACAACACGTGACGGCAGGTCTCCCCTTGCGTGTGACCACGGAGAGATGGGCTGAATGAACCGCTTCATGGGTACACAACAGCATCGCTTGGATCCGTGCCGACGCACCTCTCCAACGGTTATTCTTGCGTGCCTTGAGGATTTCGTTTATAGCTATGAGAACCAGATCATCCACCGTCTTCTCCACTGCTTTTTTACTCCCATAATAGTCTGGCTGACTAAGAATCCCACCTTGTCCGAAGGCAAGGATGTGGAAACCTGTCCCCCCTGGAGCGCGATAGTATAAGAATATCTCGAGTTCATAGCCCACTGCACACAACCCCGGATAGATGGCTATCGTATTAAAAAGCAGAGTAAATGAAGTGTCGCTTATATTATCAGTTACAACAAGGCTCGCCTGTTGCAGCGCGAGTTCAATCCTTGCCTTGAGCGTACTTTCGAACGGAAGACAGCTCCTGGCTTCCCCTTCCGCCCCGTGGTTACATCCTAACCACCTACCGATACAATACCACTGATGCACTTTCTGGACGTGAAGCATATCTCTACAGACCTCAAGGCCCTGTCTCCCACTGGGCTGGAGGAATGGGTTTTGGAATTGGGTGAACCAAAATGGCGTGCACGTCAAATTCTGCGCTGGATGTACTCGAAGAAAGCTGTGGATTCTTTCGAATCCATGCTGAATCTGCCTGTATCACTTAGAGATACCCTTATTAAGAGTGCTCGCATGGAGCGCTTGAAGGTGCAGACACTCCTCACAGCACGTGATCGAACGGCAAAAGCACTTATGCAGTTACCCTCAGGGCGAAATGTTGAATCAGTCCTGATTCCGCATTTTGATGATCACGGGAACCCGGTCCGACTGACAGTATGCGTTTCCAGTCAGGTCGGCTGTGCGATGGGTTGTACGTTCTGCGCAACAGGGAAAATGGGATTTCAGGAAAATCTGACCTGTGGACAGATTGTAGATCAGGTCACCTATATGCGTAAAGTGGCCTACGAACGCTTCGACCGGGATATATCTAATGTGGTCTATATGGGGATGGGAGAACCACTTCTCAACTATAAAGCACTCTTAGCCAGCCTGGATATCCTAACACACCCGGAAGCCTGTGGGCTTTCCCCACGGAGAATCACTGTATCAACTGTCGGACTTGCGCGTCGCATACGCGATTTGGCAAACGATGCCCCCCGCGTGAGCCTGGCCGTTTCGCTGCATGCACCCACGGAATCCAAGCGGGCAAGCATTATGCCCATCAGCCGCAATGCCCTCACTGGTCTGAAAGCATTGACACCTGCCATGCGATATCATACGGATACTACAGGGCACCCGCTAACATTTGAGTATTGCCTGTTTAAGGGATTTAACGACTCTTTAGAGGATGCAAACACCTTGGCCCAAATCTGCCACAACGTTCGCGCAAAGGTTAACCTGATTATGTACAACAGCGTGCCCGGAACAACATTCGAACGTACAAGCGAGAAACAGCTGAACGAATTTATGGCGCAACTGTCGAAACGTGGGGTAACCGTGACAGTGCGGCGAAGCCGTGGAGCAGACATTGCCGCCGCATGTGGACAACTCGCCGATCAATCGCAGGCATAACCCACGATCAAAAACTGCTTGAAACTCTCGCAGATCCTGCCGGTGCATCCCAACCCTCGGGCTGCAGGCTGCCCGTTATCCAACCAAAGGGCAGATTTATAACTCCCGGTCAGCCTTCAGAATATCGCACTGCCATGAAATCCCAACACGCATCAACAGGTTAGAATTCTTTGGGTACCACACACTACTCACCCTCTCTCCATATAAAGATGCCCGTGGTATCAATATACCCAGACCGTCCCTCCAGCGTTACCCAGGCAAGTCCATGATCGAACGAGGAGGCTCTCTCGTATCGCGGCGGGATAACCATTATTCCCCGAGGATTTATAAAGCCATAGCCGTCATTGGTCAGGACGAGCGCTCGTCCTCCTGAAAAGTCGCCGACTCCCAGGTAACTGGGCGAGACTACAACTTCACCGGTGCGATCAATAAAGCCCCACAAGCCATCCTCATTCACACGCGCACGGTTTTCTTTGAAGGGAAATATCTGCTCATAGTGAAGCTCCAGCACAAAGGCACCCGTAGAATCAATGAAACCCTGCTGTCTACCCCTTCGGGCAAGGGCCAGACCCTCGGTGGGATTGCGCATGGCATTGAAGATCGGCTCAACTACCCAGGTGCCCGTCGTATTAATAAGACCCCACCGGGTATTGACCCTGACAACCAGGACCTTACGAACAACTTCAACTGCAGCTAACCCATCCGAAAATGGTAGTGCACGAACAAACTCCTCGGGTAAGATTGTTTCACCTGCCTTGTTGATGTAACCCCATTTGGGCTCAAGTCCTACGACTGTACCGGGGCGTCCGCGAACAGAAGCCAATCCCTCACTGAAATCCAACGCCGCCGTAAAGTACTCATCTGTAATCCGTGCACCCGTCCTGTCGATAAAACTCCAGTATTGACCGGACTGAACACGCGCAACTCCATTCGCAAACGGGAAAACAGAAGAAAATTGCGGCTTAATATGCACCGAATCCCGCGTATCAATGAAACCCCACGCGTAACCGAGTCGCACCGCAGCCAACCCCTCAGATGACACCTGTGCTCCGTCGTACTTCGGTTCAATGACAAGCTCACCTGTAGCATCAATGAACCCGAACCGACCATTTTCTATGATCGGGTATATGGTCTCAACATCCTGACCATAGACCGCATTGCCTGCTGACAGAAGACCCGTCAGCAACACACATGCAACAACTTTATCCCGATGGAACCAGAGCAAATGCATTATCAATCAGACGAACACAACGAAAGTAAACCGCAACAGCCACAATCACTTCAATGCCCGGCACTAGTTTTGTAACCGGCTGGAGTGTATCACCGGTAACGACCTCCGCATATTGCAGGTTTGCAAGCGGTGCTTGGGCAATAATAGTTCTCATCTCCTCCACCACGGTATCCGGACGATCTTCTCCATCTTCAATCATCCCCGCTGCCGCAGTTACAGCCTTCCAAAGCACGCTTGCCTGACTACGCTCGTCAGCAGTGAGATATTCATTGCGGGAAGAATACGCAAGACCATTGGACTCACGGGCTGTGGGCTCCCCTATGATCCTGACATCAAGCAATAACCCCCGTACTAATTGCCGTAGCAACATATACTGCTGTACATCCTTAAGTCCAAATACACTGATGTGCGGTTTGCACACTGCAAACAATTTCAGTACCACAGTTAAGACCCCTTTGAAATGCTCAGGCCTGTACTTGCCGCAGAGATGCTCCGACAGTTCAGGGCAAATCACCCAGACACGCTGTGCTCCTGCACCCTCGGGGTACAGTGCCGAAGCTTCAGGGGCAAAAACAGCATCAACCCCACCGATCTCCTCCAGCAACCTGCAGTCCGTCTCAAAATCCCGCGGATACGCTGCAAAATCTTCGTTAGGGCCAAACTGTGTCGGGTTCACAAAAATAGAAACGATCACATGGTCCGCTTCAGTTTTTGCGCGCTGTACGAGGGACAAATGCCCCTCATGGAGATATCCCATCGTAGGAACCAAGGCCAGAGTACGCCCTTCCGCACGCTGCTTATCGGCGTACACACGCATCTCCCTTACTGTCTTGATAACGTCCATCGACTACGTGGAATCAGCCTTAATTTACAGCGCCTTAACAATAAGGGAACCAATTCGTTTAATTAGAACTTTGTGTTCACAATTCGTTTTAGTTACTAATGAATGATTTCCGGATCGAAAAGGATTCGTTAGGTGAGGTTCGTGTACCGGCCAATGCTATTTACGGAGCTCAAACGCAACGCGCCGTAGATAATTTCCCAATCAGCGGGCAACGCATGCCCCGTGCGTTCATCCGTGCGCTTGGTCAGATTAAACGTGCAGCTGCGATGGCAAACGCGGACACCGGTATGCTGGAGCAGCCCGTGGCAGAAGCGATCATTAAGGCCGCAGAAGCCGTAATTGCCGGTGACCTGGACGATCAATTTCCGATTGATGTCTTTCAGACAGGTAGCGGCACCTCGAGCAATATGAATGCAAATGAGGTGATCGCTCGACTGGCAACCGGAATGCTGGAAGATCAGAGCGTGCACCCGAATGATCAGGTTAATCTCTGTCAGTCCTCGAACGATGTGATCCCCACCTCCATGCAGATAGCTGCTGCGTGTACAATTGAGGATCAACTCTTACCAGCTCTGGGG
Source organism: Rhodothermaceae bacterium bin80 (assembly GCA_002238805.1). Lineage (GTDB taxonomy): Bacteria > Bacteroidota > Rhodothermia > Rhodothermales > Bin80 > Bin80. The sequence continues at coordinate 7,147 of MPNB01000021.1, forward strand.
CGACTAGAGCTTGCACTGCAAGAAAAAAGCCGTGCCTTTGACGATATCGTAAAAAGTGCACGTACACATCTCATGGACGCGACTCCAATCACAATGGGACAGGAGTTCAGTGGCTATGCCATGCAGATTACTCGAGGGATCAGCCGTATCAAAGCTGGCCAAGCCGAACTGAGCGAGGTTCCTCTGGGAGGAACCGCAACGGGCTCAGGTATCAATCGGCACCTGGAATTTCCACAGCGAACACTGGCTTACGTAAGCAAAAGCACCGGAGTGACCTTCCGCGAAGCGGAGAATCATTTCGAGGCGCAGTCCGCAAGGGATGCTGTTGTTTCAGCATCAGGCGCACTCAATACAGTGGCCGTTTCCCTGATGAAGATTGCAAACGACATCCGAATACTCTCGAGCGGACCCACCAGTGGAATCGCAGAAATCACACTTAAACCTCTGCAGCCCGGTTCTTCGATAATGCCCGGGAAAGTCAACCCGGTTCTTTGCGAAGCCATGATGATGGTTTGTGCCCGGGTTATGGGGAATCATACAACAGTCACTATTTGCGGGCAGCACGGAAACCTGGAGCTTAATGTGATGATGCCGATTATGGCTGTAGCGCTGTTGGAGAGCATTGAGCTGCTCGCAGGTGCAAACAACGCTTTTGTTGATAAATGCCTCGCCGGGTTAGAAGCCAACCGCGCGCGATGCCAAGAGCTCCTGGAACTCAACCCCTCACTTGCGACCGCACTCAACAGTGCTATCGGCTATGACATGGCGGCCAAGGTTGCCAAGGAGGCAGCCGCCTCCGGGCGCACCGTACGGGAAGTCGTACGCGAGATGAACATCCTTGACGAAAAGACACTCGATGCACTACTTGACGTGCGCAATATGACACAACCGGGAATTCCTGGCAGTCAATGATACTATCAAGCAACTTTGGCCCGTTGTTTGCACCAGCCACTACACATCGCAACATCCTGGATTCATGAATAAACCCCAGATTTTTTCAACACTCATTCTCGTCGTAGTTGTCTTTGTTGCAGGTGTACTGTTTGCGACTACGGGTGCCAATCTGTTCGACCAGGGGCATCGTATTGGCACAGATACGCAGGCCAGCAGCCCGAAAATCCTGCGAGCCCCTTCGACGGCGGCACGCCTAGAATGGGAGGAAGCTTTCATAAGCGTAGCTGACGCTGTTAATCCTGCTGTAGTTCAAATCCGGTCGGCAGAACGGATTGAGATAAGCGGTGACCCCAATACGTGGGAAGGAACCCCGTGGGAGCAATTTTTCCCCCAAAACCCTCAGTCAAACGGTTTCCCACAGGTTCGCCAAGGCTTGGGCTCAGGCGTCCTGATTCGCTCTGATGGCTACATTGTCACTAATAATCACGTTATTGCGAGCGCGGACAAATTGCAGGTGCTGCTGCATGACGGCCGCACCCTCACCGCTACAGTCATAGGTCGAGACGAAAACACTGATTTGGCTGTAATTAGAATTGACGAAAAGGATCTGCCTACAGTGACACTTGCGCCACCAAACGACGTACGGGTTGGACAGTGGGTGATGGCCTTCGGGTCACCGTTGGATGCGGCACTAGATAATACAGTCACCGCCGGCATCGTGAGTGCCATTGGCCGCACCAGTGCGCGACTGTCTCTGATCAACCTGTACTCTGACTTTATTCAGACCGACGCCGCCATCAATAGAGGTAATTCAGGTGGACCGCTCGTCAATATGAGCGGTCAACTGGTCGGGATAAATTCAGCTATTCTCTCTCCCACAGGCAACAACGCCGGCATTGGATTCGCAATCCCGGTCTCTATCGTTGATAATGTCGCAATGCAACTCATCAACAAAGGCCGTGTCGACCGTGGATTCCTAGGAATCAACTTCGATCGGGTCTCACGGTCTCTGGCAAATGCATTGGACGCCCCTCCCGGCTCTGCACAGGTTAGACAGGTAATCGACAACAGTGCAGCCGATAAAGCCAATCTTAGGGTAGGAGATATCATCGCCGGAATAGACGGCGTGGAGCTAGAGGACTATTTGCTCCTTCGCACGATAATCGGTAACAAGGCACCCGGAGACCAGGTACTTCTCGATATTATTCGAGACGAAAATCGCATACAAATTGAAGTTGCACTGGGCGAGATGCCTGACGCAGATTCGCGAAATGAAGAATCCAATGATCGGGGAGAAGAAAACCAGGATAACCTCGATGAGCTTGGACTGCAGCTGCGTAATTTAGACAACGAAATACTGCAGGAAAACTTTAACATCTCAGAGAAGATCGAAGGCGTCTGGGTCCAGTCTATCGACCAAAGTAGCACTGCATATGACGAAGCAGACTTGCGGGCCGACGATATCATCGTTGAAATAAACCGCGAACCGGTAAATGATCGTGATGATTTCAGGCGCGTTTACAGGAACATTGCCCCGGGTGACGTCTTCCTGGTTAAGATTTTGCGCCATCAAGAAATCACTCCGACAACCGGCGAATTTCTTCCGCTAATGACCGCTCTTACCAAACCTGAGTGAGTTGTAACGTTAGGGGGCCGTTTATGCGGCCCCCTGAAGTATCCATATCAAATGGCCCAAGATGTTGTACACGTCCAACTGAGTGGTGGGCGATCCTATCCTATCCATTTTGCTCCATTTCGAGAAGTCCCTCGGCTACTTGCTGCGGCCGGACTACGCAGAGGCTCCTGCCTCATTGTAACCGATACCAATGTGGCAGACCTCTACCTAGAAAAACTGAAAGATTATCTTTCGGAGGCCGGATGGAGGCCTATTCCAGAGCTCATTCTACCGGCAGGCGAAAGGTCCAAGGCACCTGAGCTGCTTCAACAGATCTATGATCATGCCTTGGGAGCAGGTATCGATCGACAAACCCCTGTCCTTGCACTGGGGGGAGGGGTCATCGGTGATCTGGCCGGCTTCGCGGCGGCAACCCTGCTTCGCGGCCTGCCGCTCGTGCACCTGCCAACATCGCTAATCGCCCAAGTCGATAGTTCAATCGGGGGAAAAACCGGAATCAATCACACCGTGGGCAAGAACCTGATCGGTGCCTTTTATCAGCCGAAACTGGTTTGCACCGACCTGGACGCGCTACAGAGTCTTCCCGAACTTGAGTGGACCAGCGGGCTCGCCGAAGTAGTCAAGCACGGCTTGATCGCACACGCAGATTTCGCACACGAACTGTCCACCAACTGGGATAGCATCCTTCGCCGGGATCAGGATATAGTTCGGCGCATGGTCATACAGGCCGCAATCATCAAAGCTAAGGTCGTTAGCGAAGATGAACGGGAAACCTCACTACGGGCGATTCTGAATTTCGGGCACACCTTTGGTCACGCAATTGAACGTATTGCAGGGTACGGCCAATTCACGCATGGAGAGGCCGTAGCAGTGGGAATGCGCGCTGCTCTAAAGGTATCCGCCCTCCTCAACCCGGATCTGCCATACACCACCATAGATTCCCTCCTGAAACGACTCCCTGTGAGAAACTCAATCGAGAATCTTGATCCAAAAACACTCACCCAAACCATGTACTTTGACAAAAAGGTGCAGGCGGGGCGTTTGCGTTTGGTACTGTTGCGTAAAATCGGCAGTGCATATGTTACGGACAAGGTTACCGAGGAGCAGATATCAGCGGGCTGGGACTGTGCCCGGAACGCCTAGACGTTATATTGTGGCGTACTGCGTGTTCATTCGCGGTGTTTTATTTTCCAGTTTTTCACACGATCGCCTAAACATGCGAAGAGTTTTCTTGCTGATGTTGTTACCCCTTTGGGTTGCAGTAGCCAGCGCGCAACAACCTAACATTGTCCTCATTGTAGCTGACGACCTCGGTTACGGAGATCTCTCGAGCTATGGGGCAGAAGATCTACACTCACCTGCCCTTGACAGCCTGGCCGCCTCGGGCGTTCGATTCACACAGTTCTACGCCAACTCGCCAGTCTGCTCACCGACAAGAGCCTCCTTGCTATCCGGTCGCTACCCTCCGTTGGCAGGCGTTCCCGGTGTCATCCGCACACATGCGTCCAATAACTGGGGAAACCTCTCACAGAATATCGAACTGCTGCCGGAGATGCTCCGACGTCGTGGATATCATACTGCAATGGTGGGCAAATGGCACCTAGGCCTCAATGCACCCCAGCGGCCGATAGACAGAGGATTTGACCATTTTGAGGGCTTCCTGGGTGATATGATGGACGATTACTACAACCACCGGCGTCATGGAATTAATTATATGCGCCGCGGTGAGGAGGTTATCCATCCTGAGGGGCATGCCACAGACCTGTTCACAAACTGGGCTGTGCACTACATAGAAAGTCGGACAGTCTCCACAGCACCATTCTTCCTCTACCTGGCCTATAACGCCCCACACACGCCCATTCAACCACCTGAGGAGTGGGTTACCAAAGTGCAGCAGCGAGAGGATAACATCGACGAAGCCCGAGCTAAACTGGTAGCACTGATTGAACACATGGATCATGGAATCGGTAAAGTGATGGTTGCCCTGAAAGAGAATGGGTTCTATGATAACACCCTCGTGATTTTTGTCAGTGATAACGGCGGACAACTCAATGTCGGCGCGCGTAACGGTCCATTACGCGACGGCAAAGGAACCGTGTATGAAGGCGGTATAAGAGTGCCTGCAATTGCTTCCTGGCCGGGAAATATTGCGCCCGGTACTGCCAGCGATGCAATCTTGACCACAATGGACATTTATCCCACACTTCTTGAAGCAGGTCGAGCAAGAATCACACACGTTATTGATGGAACCAGCTTTCTCGGTTCGGTCCTGGGTGGCCCGGAACCTGATCCCAACCGTCTCTTGTTTTTCTCCAGACGGGAAGGAGGCCTACGCTTTGGTGGAAAAACTATTGAGGCGGTCCGGCAGGGGCCTTGGAAACTGCTTCAAAACAGTCCATACGCTCCGTTAGAGCTATACAATCTCGAGCAGGACCCACTTGAAACAACAGACCTGTCCTCGGCTGAACCCGATATCTTCCGCCGGCTTGCCGCTGCGCTGCGACAATACGTACAGGAGGCCGGTAACGTACCTTGGCAGTAGTCTGACTACAGCTTCCAGGGGCCTCGCATACTCCGGGTCACGAGCGCATTTGCTTCTTTGTCCTCTGTGAATTTCTCCTTCATCGGATTAAATTCGAGCGTGCGCTCCAGACGCATACAAATCTCACTCGTTAGGCAGGCTACCAGCGAGCTGTGACCGATCTCGACATCACAGATAGGCCTACTGCGTGTTTTTACACAGTTGAGGAAATTTCTGCGATGGTCATCACTGCGATACAGATGTGCATCGCTGGATTTCATTGCAACTGTGAGCAAGTTCTCGTCGGAAGCCCAAATATCGCCGCGGCTGACACCAACCCAACCCTCCGTACCAATGAACTGGATCATCCCTTCATGCGGCCCCTTCTTTTTTATTATCGGAGGGCTGTCGGCATACATCAAAGTAACCTCGTCTTCTTCTGCATCAGAGGCATGCACAATCCGCGATGGAGCGGAGCCATCAAGTCCCAGTCCCCAAAGGGCAATGTCAAAGTTGTGCGCTCCCCAGTCCGCCACATGCCCCGCAGAATACGGTATCCATGCGCGCCAAGCACCCTCTTCCGTATTATAGCCCCCGCTCACACGCTTGCTGTGGTAAGGCGCCGACGGAGCGTTACCCAACCATAATTCATAAAGGAATCCGTCCGGAATGGGCTCCTCGCCGTGTGGGAACGGACGAGAAACGCCACCCACTTGGGCATAGACCTTCTGAATCTCACCAACGTATCCGTTGCGGGCCAGTTCACATGCATGCCTGAACTGCGCGCCAGAACGTTGCTGGCTTCCATTTTGAAATACGCGGTTGTATTTCCGAACAGCATTAACCATCGCCCTGCCTTCACGAATGGTTCGGGCCAACGGCTTCTCACTGTACATATCCTTACCAGCTTTGGCAGCTGCCACCGCCATATATGCATGCCAATGATCCGGCAGCGCCAGGCATACGGCATCGATGTCGTCGCGCTCCAGGACCTGCCAGAAAAACGTATAGCCGTCACAACCCGTATAGCTGCTCGCACCGGTCTTTTCTGCGTATGTGGTATTAACAAATTGACGCGATGGCTCACGTCCTTTTAATCCCCTTCCTGCATAGTTCTCCCCTGACGTGTTCACATCACACACAGCTAATACCTGAACATCCGGTTTTTCAATGAATCCCCGCAGGTTATTCATCCCCATACTTCCCATGCCAATGAATCCCATGGCGATCCGGTCACTGGGAGCGGGTCGGTTACCCCGCCCAAGCGCAGATGCGGGTACAATGATAGGGAGCGCTGCGGCAGCGCTCAAACCTTTCAAGAAATTGCGTCGACTGACGGACTTGTATCTCATTATTTTGTGATCTTATTGACTCTGAAATATACGACTCTGCGTAGATTACCTGTCAACCTGCTCTTCACTACTTACTTTCGCACAGATTATACTATTATTGGCACTCATGCCTGCTACATCATAACTCGACGTTACTAACATTATGCCCAACCCCTGGACTGGAATTGGAAATCCATACACGCGCACGGAAATGCTTGAGCGCCTGCATGCCACGCTCGACCGTGGCGAACCTATCATAGCAGCTGGCGCCGGCACAGGTATCAGTGCCAAGTTTATTGAAAAGGGCGGTGCAGACCTGCTGATCATCTACAACTCCGGGCGCTTCCGTATGTCTGGACATGGTTCAACTGCGGGGCTTATGGCATATGGAGATGCGAATGCCGTTGCTATGGAGATTGGTGAATTTGAGGTGCTTCCAGTCGTCAAAGAGATTCCTGTGATCTGTGGTGTTCATGCTTCGGATCCACGACGACGCATCTGGCATCACCTGCTCAAGGTGAGGGATATGGGATTCAGCGGCATTAATAACTTTCCCACCCATGCGATTGTGGATGGGCTCTTCCGACAGGTACTTGAAGAGACAGGCATGAGCGTGCAGCACGAAATCGATATGGTTGCTCTCGCCCAGAAACAGGGAATTGACCTTTTCTCAATCGTGTACGTTGCTACACCAGAGGAATCCCGCAGGATGGCCGAAGCTGGCGCGGATGCCATTATTGCCCATGTGGGCTGCACGATTGGTGGATCTATCGGCGTTACTGGAGCCACCTGCACATTGGAGGAAGCTGCAACACGTACTCAAGGAATTATTGAGGCTGCTCGCAGTGTCCGCAGGGATATAATTTTCCTGAGTCACGGAGGTCCAATCTCTACACCCTCAGATGCTGCGTACATCAATGAGCACACTGACACCGTCGGATTTGTGGGTGCCAGCAGTCTTGAACGAATGGGAGTCGAACAATCCCTCATCAACCTTACAAAGGAATTCAAACAAATCCCGTGTCCCGCGGCCCGTCAACGCTGATGTCCAGACAATTCTTTCTAACCAAGGAAGCTCAATGGGTAGAATCCGTTGATCAAGGTGCCAATACCTGGATCAATTACCCGGATCCTGTTACTCCAGGTCTGTTTGCTGCTAAGGCCGAGATTGCACCTGGAAAGGGGCATAACTTTCATCGCCACCCTGGACGCGAGGAATTAATCTTTGTACTACAAGGCACCGTTGAACAATGGATCGGCGAATCCTGCCAGATTCTATCTCCCGGAGATGCCGTGGTGATCCCCGCCGGACTCGTCCACGCCTCTTTTAACACAGGAAAGGACTCTGCAGTACTTTTTGTAACATTAACCCCGGCCCAGCTTGACGCTCCACTCGCCGAGGATTTATCGAATCTGGAACCATGGAACAAGCTTCGTACCCGCAACACCTAACTCAAATGAAAACCTATCTGCCCACCGCCCTTGCCGTACTGCTGCTGACCGGCTGCTCAGGACAAGCAACGCTGCACTATTCACCCGCGAGCAATGACGTAATGGTCCATCAGCTACAGGCACCGCTTACGCCAGAAGAGACATTGACACGACTCGAGGTTCCAGAGGGATTTGACATCCATGTATTCGCACATGAACCGGATATCGTTAATCCTATTGCACTTACCTGGGATGAGCGCGGACGATTATGGGTAGTCGAGTCGACGAACTATCCACACGATCATGTTGGTGAAGAATCCGGCACCGACCGAATCACTATCTGCGAGGATACAGACGGCGATTACCGTGCAGACAGGTTCGTGCGGTTTGCAGAAAACCTGCCCCTAACAACTAGTATCACCTTGGTAAAAGGAGGAGCAATTGTCGGACAAGCACCGGATCTGGTCTTTTTGGAAGATACGGATGGCGATGATCGTGCGGACGAAAAACATGTGATCGTGGACAATGCCTTCGGCACATTCGATACCCATGCTGTGATGAGTAACACAAAATTGGGCCTAGACAATTTTCTCTGGGGAGCCGTCGGATACAGCGGTCTCTTTGAACCTGGACGTGCTCCTGATCAGGAGGCAATCATATTGCGTCGGGGAATATTTCGGGTAAGGAAAGACGGAACAGATCTGGAGCCTATCGCCGAATTCAACAATAATACATGGGGATTGGGCATAGGAGAAGACAATACCATCTATGGATCCACAGCCAATAATAACCATGCAATTGTAGTGGGAATCCCTTTGAGACACCAAGCGGGCATGAATGTAGCCAATGTCCAAAGCCACTACCTCGTACTGCACTCGTCTGAGCGTCAACTGCAGCAGGTGGATTATCGGGACGGCTACACTGCGGCTGCAGGAGCGTTTCCCTACAATGGTCGACGGTTCCCATCCAAATATTGGGGCACACTCATGGTGACCGAGCCCACGGCTCATGTCGTGCATGCAGTACAGTTAGAACCTGACGGAAGTATCGAAAAAGAATCCGAAGGAGAGATCCTTAACCTCCTAGCCAGCAGTGATGAGTGGGTCGCCCCGGTTTTTGCCGATATCGGCCCCGATGAGAATCTATGGGTTGCCGACTGGTACAATCCGGTGATTCAGCACAACCCGGATCGACGGGGCATGGTTAATCAGGTATGGAATGACAACGCTGGTCCCGGCAACGCGCATCTGAATCCATTGCGTGACCGCGAACACGGCCGTGTGTACGTAATCACTTACGGCGAGACCTCGCCCCAAAGAAGCCTTTCCTATGAGGACACCGAAGGTCTCCTGGAAGCCCTACAGAGCACCAACCAGTTCTGGCGTCTTACAGCTCAGAGAATGCTGATTGAGAGTAATGCACAGGAATTGGAAGGGGAGCTTACTCAACTGGTGCTTCAACAGGATTTAGATGAAACAGGGTTTGATCCAGGTGCTGTGCATGCACTTTGGACACTGCACGGCCTAGGAGCAGACGAAGCACTGGCTGTCGTTTCTGCCGCGGCGCTGGTACATCCATCGCCCGCCGTTCGTAAAGCTGGTATACAGACGCTCTCCCTAACCGTTGATAGTGCTAAGCTTCTGGCTAAGCACCGTGTATTTGCTGATGATGACCTTAATGTTCGCCTGACGGCCCTTCTGAAAGCAAAGGATATGGGACCCCAGATGGTTCCGTTAATCCTGACAGCGGCTCGAGAAGCTCTGCAAGGTGCAGATTCATGGATTCTTGCAGCCTATAACGCTATAGCTCCGATTGGAATCGTAGAAGACGAACCCACACCGGAAGCGATAGCGGAGCCTCAAATGCTACCTCCCGCCCGCCTCAACCTGACGGCCCCCGATGGGGTAATGCGATTCGGCGAGAAGGTGCTGAAAGCCTTTGCCGGGCAGGAAATCACGATTGATTTCGTGAACTTGCACCCTGATCTCCACAATGCTGTATTTCTGAATATGGGAGCCGATGTACCGGCATTCGGAAAAGATCTGGATGAGTATATGACCAACCCCTCAAGCGTAGACACGGAGTATATCCCGCCTGCCCGGTCACAAGATGTTCTCGGTTCAACTGGGGTCCTGTCCCAGAGCGAATCAGCAAGCGTCACTCTTGGTCCACTGACGGAAGGGATCTACCCCTTCCTGTGCTCAGTGCCCGGACATTGGGCTGTCATGCAAGGCACACTGGAAATTACTACAGCACCCGACTTGCCCCGTAATGATGCGGGTTGGACATGGGAGGGCTCCGACCCTGATACCAATCCGATTGTGTATCTGGCCGGCAGTGTTAGCCGCGGCTCCCAATCCCACCACCACGCGCGCGTCTTTGGATTTGCAGATGGGCAGTTGCTGTTTGGAGAAGGAGATAGGACGTTCGTCTATACAGAAGAACCTGAGGATGCCTTCATGGAACTACTGAACAATGCTTCGCTACTCGCACTTGCGAACAATAAACCCATCGGAAACGAAGGGAGTCGTCGGGCGATCATGCAGCACGTAGAAGCCGGCAGACCACTTATGGTTACACATCCGGCTTCCTGGTATAACTGGGAAGACTGGCCAGAGTACAACGAACTGCTCATTGGCGGCGGCTCCCGCAGCCATGAACCACTTCAAGCTTTCACTGTGGAGGTCCTGCAGCCCAGTCATCCACTTATGGACAATGTACCTGCCAACTTTGAAATCACGGACGAACTTTACCGGGCCGAGCTTTTGCCAGACGCCCAGGCCGTTGTTCTGGCTATTGGGCGATCACACGAAACCGGTGCGATCTACCCGGTCATCTGGGTTCGGCAGGTTGGTGACGCCACAGTAGTCGTTAATACGCTCGGACATGATGATCGGGCGCACAATTTGGCGGCCTATAAGCGCATTATTGCAAATACGCGTCAGTGGCTGCTCCCAGATTAACCGACTAGTGCCTCGAGGCCTTTGACTAGACGATTCAGCGCCTCGGTCAACGTAGATACTTGAAGTGCACCGTAGGCAACGCGCAGATAAGTACCGTCTGTCATGCCGAATGTATCCCCTGGGATAACTGCGACACCATACTCCTGTATCAGGCGCGTCGTCAAGGCCTTGGCATCAAGCTCTGTCTCTACCGACAACAGAAAGTAGAACGCACCCTCTGAAGGGGAAACCGTAACCGGGGCCTTCACAGTACTCAGACGCTCCTTCACCATAGTGCGAACGTCGGCCATTGAATCCATATACTGCCTGCAGTAATCTGCTCCATCCTCCAGTGCTGCCAGCGCCATTGTCTGACTTATCATTGCCGGACAGATCTGATTCGTATCCTGAATTTTGCGAATATCCGCCAATATATGCGGGGGAACAGCCATGTATCCCAATCGCCAGCCCGCCATCCCGTACGCCTTGCTCATAGAGAAAAGCGAAATCGTGTGCACGTGTGCTCCATGAGCACTCCCCGGAGAGTAATGCACTGCACCGTCAAACGTAAAATATTCATACGCCTCGTCCGACATATGGTATATCCCATGCGCAGCGCACAAATCATTAATTGCTCTGAGCGTGTCTGGGGCGTATACAATACCCGTCGGATTGTTGGGCGAGATCGTAACGATTGCACGGGTTCGCGGAGTGATTGCATGTGCAATGGTGTCTACGTCAGGTGTCAATGAATCACCGAGCGATATGAGCACGGGCTTACAGCCAGCAATGTGAGTGGCCATTTCGTGGTTAAAGTAGTATGGCACCAGCAATATGACCTCATCTCCGGGACTTGTAACAGCCAGCAGCGAAACAAAGAAAGCCATGTTGCTGCCGGCGGTGACTACCACTTCGTAGCCGGGATCCAGATGGTTTTCTGCGTTCAGTTTTTGGGCAAATGCACTTCGCAGCTTAGACCTTCCGATTACGTAACCGTAACCATGCGTATTTGGGAGCGTGACAGCCTGCCGCGCAGCTTCGAGCGCCCGGTCAGGTGGACCATAGTGTACAACTCCCTGTCCTAGGGAAATCGTTCCTGGGTTGTTCCGCATGAGATCTGCAACAAAACCCATGACGGGCATTTGCACCGACCGCATGCGATCAGATCTCGAAGGTACAGCTACAATTTCTTCCGATTCTTTCATTTGCTAACAGGTTTGGAAATACTCCCCTGAATAATTTTGTCCGACGATCGCATTGTTATCAAAATGATACGTCGTAAACCAAGCGAACTTCAAACCACATTTTTTACATGATGATTCAAGTATGCAAGCGTGCATGGGATTAGACGTATTCAATACTGAGGTTTCGATCGTGCAGCCAAGAGATTAGCCTTGGGATCCAGCGCAGTCAACTGCATGAAGTTTCGTGTTGATTGCAGGTATAGTGAGCCAAACAACGATTGCTCTTTCTCGAGCAATGACCACAAAGGGAGCAATGACGAATTTACTGAGCAGGTTCGGCTTTTTGTCGTCTGATGCGATATCCCACGTACTCGCCAGGGACTGACAGAGTGTACTGGCAATGAGACGTGATTGCAATACAGATCAATACTTCATATCTGATTATTCCTGCGAATCCAAGCACCTGCTCCTACCCAATTACGTTGACAAAAAACCGATAACTACATGCAACTACCAGCAAAAAGTAGACCTCCAAAGTGATCGGATACAATAACAATCCGTGATCAGGCTAACCAAGAGTGGGTGGCACGTAACACCGAACCGAATGCGGCCGGCTGCGTTAGGCTACAGGGGTGTGTCTTGGATACACTAACGAGATTTCGTTTAAACATGCTTGATCTCCTACAAGATCACATTAGTCTGTCATATAAAACCCGTGGCTGGAAGCTCAATCTGGGGAAAGTATATAGTTATGGTAGCGTATGGTTGTTTTTTCGATTCCGCACGGGGAGACAAAAGGTGAAATCAGATGAGAGTAGCCAATACCTCGGCTAAAGCTTTCGATCTGTTTTGTGGCATCGGAGGTTTGTCCTACGGTTTGCAGATGGCCGGAATCCAGGTCATAGCTGGATTAGATGTTGATTCAACTTGTCGTTATGCTTACGAGGAGAACTGCAAGGCAAAATTCATTCACTCGGATATAAAAAATATAAATTACTCGGATATCTCTCCTTATTTCGATGGCGCTAAATATCGAATTCTCGTCGGATGTGCGCCATGCCAACCATTTTCCACTCACACAGCTAAGGTTAGGAAGAATAGAGAAGATCCCAGGTGGAATCTGATCAACGAATTTTTGAAATTCGTGATTGACGGAAGACCTGAAATCGTTTCAATGGAAAATGTGCCCACACTTATGAAAGAGCGAATTTATCGCAAATTCAAAGACGCTTTAAAAGGGTTGGGCTACTGGGTTGAGGATGGAATCGTTCCGTGTGAACATCTCGGGGTACCGCAGAGACGTCGCCGCTTGGTGTTGCTTGCTTCGTTACTGCAAAACATTAGTCTGCCAGAGAAAAGCCTCGGCAAGCCTGTCACTGTGAAAGAATCCATAGGGCACTTAAGCAAACTGAACAATGGCGCTGCATGTACAACAGACCAGATGCATGTCTGTTGGAAACTCTCTCCCCTGAATCTGAAGCGAATAAAGGTTTCCATTCCGGCGGGAACCTGGAAGGATTGGCCAGAAGAATTGCTACCGGACTGCTATAGGAAGAGTAGTGGAAAAACTTATTCCAGTGTTTACGGACGAATGAGTTGGGATAAACCGTCACCGACTCTCACAACCCAGTTTTACTCTTATGGCACAGGACGTTTTGGTCACCCAGAGCAGAACCGAGCCTTGAGCGTGAGAGAGGGGGCACTTCTGCAGACTTTCCCAGAGAATTATAAACTTACTCCTCCCGGCAAACCATTCTCTGTTTCCACTGTTGGGCGACATATCGGCAATGCCGTTCCGCCGTTACTGGGGAAAGCTATCGGGAAATCTATTACACAGCACTTGGAGAATGTCGACTCCCAATTATGAGTTGAAGATTGATCTGAACGCTCTGAATCATCTGGGCCTTAATTTATATAGCAATGTTCCTGCGGTGTTATCGGAGCTTATAGCCAACGCATGGGATGCCGATGCTGGAGAGGTGCATCTAAATATCCGTGGGAATGGCAACAAAACAAAGATCGTCGTCAAAGACGATGGTTGCGGGATGGATGCCAGAGAGTTAAATGATAAGTTTCTGACTGTCGGTTATCAACGCAGAAAGAATATCCGGGGTGACCTCACTCCCAATCAGCGTAAGGTAATGGGTAGGAAAGGGATCGGGAAACTCTCTGTTTTCTCTGTCGCCGATTATATCCAGATCTACACGAGAAAAAACGGTACAACTGTTGGACTGGAACTTGATGTCAAGCTTATCCGCCGAGATATCGAAAAAAACAAGCCACATCATCCGAAGCCTATAACAGATATTTCTCCCGACTATAAGGTCACCTCAGAGACGGGGACGATTATTGTTCTATCAAAGCTGAAAAAGCGGATCCTATCATCTATCGGCAAAAACTTGCGGAAGCGTATTGCCCGGAGATTCAGCGTATCGTCAGAAGATTTCCATGTGCTTGTGAATGACAAACCGGTCCGTCTTTCTGACAGGGACTATTTTAGCAAGCTTGAATATGCTCTAGTTTACAACGATCCTGAGCATCCACATTTTGCACATCTATCCAAGAAAAATCGGATAGCTAGGCGCAATCATGATGTATCTGAAAACTATCAGGTAAAGGGATGGATCGGACTGGTCAAAGAATCGGGCTCGTTGCAAGAGGGGGACGAAAACCTCAATAAGCTGTCAATTCTGATGCGTGGAAAAATCGCTTCAGAGGATATTCTCGAGACCTTCAGGGAAGGGGGTCTGTACACCAAATTTCTTATTGGCGAACTGGAAGCGGATTTCTTGGATTTATCCGATAGGGATGACATTGCGACTTCAAGCAGACAGGATTTTTTGCGAGACGACGAAAGATTTGTCGCTCTTCGTAAATTCATAGGTAAGGAACTGAAGTTTTTGGAACAGGTCCGCGCTAAGTATAAACGAGAAGAAGGGGTCAAGAGAGCGGAAGAAATTCCCGAGATTAAAGAATGGCTCCGAGCATTAAGAGGAGATGCACACAAAGCGGCTAAAAAACTTTTTGCGAGAATCAACACCATTGTGATAGACGACGAACACAGGAGAACACTTTATAAGCATGGGGTTTTGGCCTTTGAACATCTTCATCACAAGGAAAAGCTAAACGAATTGGACGACCTCAATATTCACAACCTTGAAGTCGCCGTCCGCCTCTTTTCGGAATTGGACGACATTGAAGCCTCTTGGTATTACCAAATTACTCGAGGTCGTTTGGACATTATTCGCAAGCTCAAAGAACATGTTGACGGTGATGCTTATGAGAAATTCGTTCAGCGGCACATCTACTCGCATTTATGGCTGCTTGATCCATCTTGGGATAGAGCGACAGAAACTGCACACATGGAAAAGAGCATAAGCAAAGCCTTCAGTAAATTATCGAAAAAGATACCTGAGGAAGAAAAAAGAGGACGCATTGACATTAGGTATAAGAAATCTTCGGGCAAGCACATAATCATTGAACTAAAAAGGCCCAGCGTAAGAACAGACACAATCAGTTTGCTTGGTCAAGTAGACAAGTACAGGCAGGCTGTGAGAGAGGAAGCTAGACAAGCTGGCGACAATGACACTGTTGAGACTATCTGCCTGGTAGGATGCCCATTACGAGATTGGGACACACCTGAACGTAAAGAAGAATCTGAAAAGACGCTTCAACCTAAAAATATTCGAGTAGTTACCTATCAACAGTTAATCCGTGATGCGGAGATCAGTTACAAAAACTACCTTGAAAAATCCGAGGAAAAGGGACGTATCAACAGATTACTGGAAGCAATAGATCAACACACGTCTTCTTGATTTTGTCTGCCCTTTCACACTGGGAGGCAGCAAAAGACAACTTATCCTACCAGTTGGTGTGTATTCAGGTGGGTAATTTCATCTGAATATACAGACGACAGTTAGAGGTGCGAAAGGTCGTAAAACGATGAATCGCTACAATTTTCCTCCCACTGCATAGTTCTACGCCATATAGCCTTACCCTCAGAGTTTGCAGCTGTTGAAAAGAACTCGCCTATTAACAGGGTGTCTGAATGCTCCACGGTAAGATTATGAAACTGAGTAGAAACACGTTTTTCACCTTCCTCAATAATGTGTATGACAACTAGATCCTTGGAGCCAGTATATAATTTTTGAATAGATCCTTCTATAGTCCCATGAACACGATCAGCAGGGTTATATTTTCTCAGTCCGGGATTGGTACTATTGGGGGCATTCTCGGAGAGCTTTTCCATCGTTCCCTTAACAATAGGGCCTTCCCGCAATAAAATAGCCATGTATTGTATTACCATGTTCTGGTAGCCAGTTTTCTGTGTGTGTGTGGTATACGTTTCCACACACCAACGCCCGGCTATGTCGGGTAGGGGAAATACTCTCTCCCCCAAAAGGAATAGTGCGAGGGCAATCAATAATCCGCTGACAACGGAAAAAAGGATCTTGCAAACTGCTTTGCCCATTTTTCTACTGATTGTTGTCATGTTTCTGGCAATTGCGGGAACTGCTGAAACGTGGGGGGGCTTCCTCAGAGTTGATTCAAAATCCCCTCTGCCAACAACTTTGGCAGCCAAATGTTTGTCACAGGAGGCTTCCTGTGTCCACGGACTGCTAATATGACCGCGTGGGTTTTGAAGAAATCGGACCGGAAGTTCAGGGCGCGTCTGACTACCTTGTCGACAAGGACCGTGAGGCCGACAAGCAGTTCTATTTCAAGCCGTGTATATTCAGATTGATGTTGCCCACCCAAAGTGGGAAGCATCAATCTCGTTTGAAAAAATAAGTATTGCCCACACCTCCCCCGTACTGTAAAATGAGCAAAATATTACGGGCGCGTCCTCCATGGCGATTTGATACGAGTCTGCTGTTGATGGTCCATGTTTGTGGCATGATTATTTTTTTTTCTGCCAGAATTCATCAAGGTGCAAAACCCCAGATCATACTTCACCTCAATCCTGATGTCAATTGTATGACTATCAAGCGACAGGTTGTCTTAGCGGTGTAGAGTCAGGGAATGACGCGGTGTCATTAGGATCAAGAGTACTCATTGTTTTCCCTCTGTCTGTTTCCCGTTCGTTGCGCCATCGATCCGTTTCCACTCCCTGCTCGTCAAACCGGACGTGCGGTTTTCCCGCATCCGGCTTTTAGTTGAACTCGTGCCTTCGCCCACGGAAAGTTCTTCGTCTTTGGCGCAAGATGTTGCAGACCGTAGGTTTCCCGTAGCTGAATGTCCGAAAATTGCACATACTTCTCAATCTTCATCTTGTGCTTCCGACAGAACCACTGTCGTAGCCTTCGCATTGCGTGTTGATCAATCGCACAGTAGGCTGTCTGACGACAATTCGTTTACATGACATAGTTCCTCGCAATTTGTGAAGTAGATTGCGAAGACTAAGCCGTCTGGAAAGTTTTGAGAAAAATGCCGCGGACAATCCCGATCAAAGTACTCCGATGGGCCAATCTGTCGGCGCGTAACGCGGCTCACTTCGTTCGTATTGGTGGCCCACTTCAATCGTATGGGTGGCTCACTTCGTTCGGAATACTCAGATCTGGTATACCCTAACATCCACCGATCCCCGGAGACGATTCAACGAAAACATGGGAGAAATCTGTATTTTGCAGCACTACGAAACGGTGAAGTTGCGCCAGAAACGGCAAAACGGGAATAGCAAACGATCCGCTTCAAAAAATCGTTTTCAATCATCAATTCTCATCAGAAATGAGCCGTAAGAATGAAGTTCCGACATGCGGAAAACTTTCATTGTTCTGTCATTTTTTGTCGTGCAGGGCAGGCTAAACCTACAAAGTAACTACTCCTACCAACACTGTGCCTTTGCTTAACTGTAACGCCTTACTCTTTGACCTGGATGGGGTCCTCGTAGATTCCAACCCAGTCTACGAAACACACTGGCTGATTTGGGCCCAGGAGCGGGGAGTGTCTTATCAGCACATTCTGGAGGTTCATCATGGCCGACCTGTTACTGACACAATTCGAATTGTCGCGCCACACCTGGATCCGATCGCAGAGGCAGAAGCCTACCGGAACGCAGTTATAGCTGACGATCATCTGGAGCGTGTGCAATCATTTTCCGGTGTTCCTACAATACTCGAGGAACTCCCGCCAAACCGATGGGCTATTGTTACTAGTGCACCACGCATGTTCGCACTCAAAACGCTTCGCTATTTAGCATTACCCGTGCCGAAAATTTTCATCAGCAGCGAAGACATTGGCATGGGTAAGCCAGCCCCTTACCCGTACTTACGAGCCGCATGGGGATTGAATCAGCCAATTGAGCGCTGCATCGTAGTTGAGGATGCACCCGCTGGCATCCAATCTGCCCGGTCTGCCGGTGCTCGCGTAATCGCAGTTCGAACCACCAATAGCCCGGAAGCCCTCCAAGAGGCAGACTTCATCGTTAACGAGGTTTCAGATCTGAAAATAAAATTTAACGACACCTGTCTGAGGATTTCCCTGGACTGATAACGGGGGCTCAAAGTGCAGCCGGTATACAGCATGCAGTGAGGTTGCTCAACCGGGTTTGCTGGCATCCTCGTTCCCTTGACCACTGTACAGCTTAGTCCTGTTTTTCCTCATCATCTCTCAACTTATCCCGCTTAATCTCTAGTCAATCCAAGCTTTCACTTCTTGGTTTGGGCCCTGCAGTAACGAGAAAGCCTCTGTTGCAACCGACTGGTGCGTTCCACATCTCAGGTAGCCCAGCTTTGACACGAGGCTTCTAAAATGTCTATCCCTCAGACATAGTGGATTGAATAATGAATTCAGGATCAATGTGAGCGAGATAGAATGGGTTCGCAGTTGTTTTCATTCCGTTTTGAGTCATGATTACGAGGTGTTCTAACGTTCCAACCCCAATCAAGCTATGGAAGTACGAACTCAAAACATCAACCAATTTTTAGGCATCAAAGCTCCGTGGGCAGCTCCGAGCGTTCGCTGCACGACGCCATTTGAGGCGCATGCAATTGGTTTGCTGGAGAAAATAAGGGTGTCAGCGGCGGCCAAAACTATCTGAAAACATTCGTGAGGGGTCCTTATTGCAATCGTTCTAAAGATTTCAGTAACGGCCCTGCCGAAAGCATCAACAGTCGGGGAAAAACCATCAAAGTCCGGGGCAGAGGATTCCGCAATAACCAGCAGTTTGCCAACGCACTTTACTTCAATATCTCGGAGAACTTGATCCATATCCCGATGGCATCCAGACGTGCCTTTCACATGGAAAGATAAAAAGCTTTATACTGATACCGTGCGGTGTTTGACTCACATAACTCCAAATGGCCGCTCAGATTAGCTGACCGGTAGCCAAAGGCAGACAGCGAAGAAGTTCTCTTTTGATGTCTTCTTGAGTTTTTGATTAGTCGGTTTTGGATGTATTTCCACCCTTTTTCTGTAGTCTCATGAGACATTTGAAAACGTTCTCTGTTATCTGTCTGATTTTATTGAGCATACCCGAGGTAAATGCTCAGACAATCACCGTGCAAGGGACTGTAACCGACGCGGAAACTGGTGACCCCTTGGAATTCGTGACGGTCATCATTGAAGGCACACATATTGGTACGACAACTTCATCGGACGGCACATTTGAACTCGACCTTCGCTCAGCGAATGACGCGCTGGTGTTCTCGTTTGTTGGGTATATGACGCAGCGGCATCTGCCCCCTGCAGACGGTACTCCGTTGGATGTACAACTCGTTCCGTCCATTGAGGACATTGAAGGTATGGTCGTTATAGGAACGCGGCGGCTGCCCCGGCTCGTAACGGATTCAGCTGTTCCGATTGACGTGATTTCTCCCCGGGATCTACAGAGCACAGCGAGCACGGACATTGACGACATACTCCGCTCCCAGATCCCCTCTTACAACGTCCAAAGGCACGAGATTGATGGGTCGACGACTTTTGTCAGACCTCCTACCCTGCGAGGTCTTTCACCTGATAACACGATCTTGCTCGTAAATGGCAAACGCCGCCATCGTTCGGCCTCACTTGCCCTGTTTGGAAGTGCTCTGATCCTCGGATCGCAGGGACCTGACATGAACATGATTCCGAGTATCGCAGTGAAGCAATTCGAAGTGCTCCGTGATGGTGCATCCGCCCAATATGGTGCAGACGCTGTCGCCGGCGTCTTCAACCTGCGGCTGCGTGATGCCAGCCACGGGGTTTCGGTTCGCTCACGGGTAGGCCAATACCATCAAGGCGATGGACGCTATATCTCCATTGCAGCAAATGCAGGCTTTCCGCTGACCGAACAAGGCTTCGTGAACGTCAGTCTTGAGTACCGTGAAATAGATCCTACAAATCGCTCTGTAGACCGGGCGGACGCGTTAGCGCTAATAAGTAAGGGATTCCCAGTCGCCCGAACGGCTCAGATCTGGGGAAATCCGGATATTGATGATGCCTTTACAGGGTTTGTCAATGCCGAAGTGGACCTGACTGCATCCACGCACCTGTATGCTTTCGGGGGATATGGCCGGCGCTCCGGCAATGGCAGCTACTACCTCAGAGCGCCATCGGGCAGTACTGCGCGAGCCAATGTCTTCAGATTCGGATCCGAACGCGCGGTTGCTGACCTTGATCCCAATGATGGGATTGACTGTCGGTCACTGGAAGACCTCCCCCCTCTGGATTCAGACTTTCGTGCAGTAGAATCCTTCGTGTCGGAGTATCAAGGAACATGCTACCTGTTTAATGAGGACTACCGGGGTGGATTCACCCCACGGTTCGGCGCTGATATGTCAGATATGAGTGCGGTTACAGGGATTCATAGTGACAGCCGGTCTGGACTGAGATGGGATCTAAGTGCAGGTATGGGAAGAAGTCTCATGGATTACTTCATTCGAAATACCGTCAATGCCTCTTTGGGCCCTGAACAACCGGTTGAGTTCCGCCAGCGTGATTTTGTGCAAGAGGAATACAGCGTGAACCTGGATGTATCCTATCCGGTGAGCCTTGGAAGCTTTCACTCGCCGCTCAATATCGCTGGGGGAGTACAGTGGCGAACAGAGCTATTCGAAACCCGTCCGGGTGACACTAATTCGTACTCGGTCGGCTCCTTTAAAGACCAGGGCTTTTCTGTGGGTTCCAATGGAGATCAGGGAATTCCCCCAGAGTACGCTGGACGTTGGAAGCGTCCGAATTATGCCGCGTACATTGACCTTGAAGCAGACATCGTTCCAGCTTTTCAATTGGGTATTGCGGGGCGCTTTGAAAACTTCTATGAGGACTTTGGAACCACGCTCACCGGAAAGGTGGCAGCCTTATGGCGTGCAACGCCGGTGATAAGCCTCCGTGGATCCGTGAGCACGGGAGTACGTGCACCCACACCGGGGCAAGTCAACCTCCAAAACATTCAGACAAATTTTGACTCCAAAGGGGGGCTGATTGATGCCGGACAGATTCCTTCATACCATCCGGTTGCACAGGCCTTAGGGGGGAAGCCCCTGACCGAAGAATCTGCGGTCAACCTGGCATTTGGCGCCATCCTTCAACCTTCTCCAGACCTAGTCCTAACTGTAGATCTGTTCAGCATCACTCTTCGTGACCGGATCGCACTTAGTGGTAGCATTCCACTGAATGATGAACTCGCCGCAGTTCTCAGCGAATCTGGACAACTCGCCGGGTTCGAAACATTACGGGAGGTGAAGTTTTTCTCAAACGACTTTGATACCCGTCAATTTGGCGTTGATGTACTCTTATCCTGGGATAAAGTATACAACGAAGATCGGGCAGTCACCGCCAGCATCGCCTACAATTGGACGCGTCCTGAACTGCTGAAATTTTCCGAACCCACAACAATCAATACATTCTTGGGAAAGCCTCTGACTGAATCCACTCAGGTCAGTATTCTGTCTCCCAGGCGGAAGATTGAAATGGAGCATGTGAATCCTCACCATCGCGTCATTGCAACCGGACGTCAAATTTTGGGACCCTACCACGGGATGGTTCGTCTCCATTATTACAGCAACTGGAAAGCATGTGTGTTCTTCAGTTTCTCATGCACCGTTGGCGGTCAGGATGCTCTAAGAACTTACGCCGGAAGCTGGATCGTTGATACAGAGGTAGGATATCGGATCAGTGATCGCTATGCTGCCGCGTTTGGCGTCAACAATATTTTTGCGATTGACCGCCCTGCTGATCCGATTGAACGTGACGGACAGGGTAATTCAAATGTGCCCAGTACACCATGGGACTATAACGGTGCTGCATTGTATCTGAGACTTTCGGCAGATTTCTAAACCCGGCATTATGATGTCTTGGGGCTGGCGAGGGAGCCCTACAGTTCCCTCGCCTGTCTTCGCAACTGCAAGAAGCAATCCCTGCTCTGATCGCGCTCAAACACGTCCGTGTCAAGTTTCTGCCCATTGCGACACTGAGGAACATGTAGTTCCACGCCGGCCCGTATGTGTTCGTAGAATTCGTTTACACTTCCCGTTACGGATAGCTTACGCTTCGCGCGGGAATACGATGTAAGTTGAAAGTATCATATCACACTCCATTAACCAACTATTATTTATGCATCCCCGACGAGAGCACCAAGCGTGACTACCCGACACTGGAAAAACCTGTCAGTGCCCCCGAGAGTTCACTCTAGACAACATTATATCCATCTAAACCATATCTCCTGAACCGTCCTTCAGTCCCTACGCATCAACGTCAGATCAGAAAACCGGCCACTTTTTCTCCTTTGGTGATACAGACCGTATGAACTCCATAGCAAGAAAAACATTCGTTGTGCTCGACCACCACGCAGCCACAGCACAACGTATTACCAGCGCACGCCAACACGCGCACGGCACCCAAGTCATGACCATGGATGACCTCGTTGCACGACTCGCAGGGGGGTTTGTGACAACCATTGATACCACACTCCTCCGCGAAACCGTACAGGAGGTACTAAGCGAGACGCATCTGGGGGACCTAGACACAATAAAGGATCTTCCCGGCTTTGTCGGTGCAGCGACACATACACTCTATAAAGCCTGGTATAGCAGTTTCGATCTGCGGCAAGACCATCCCCGAGTGCAGGCCATTGCACGCTTGGAGCAAGCTGTCTTGGAAAAACTACCCGTTTCCATGCTGCGACCAGAAGCCCTTATTGCGGCTGCCCGTAGCAGAATCAGGCATGCCCCTGCCATACTTGGACCGGTAAGCATCCTGGGAATGACTGAAC
The DNA here is from genome assembly GCA_002238805.1 of Rhodothermaceae bacterium bin80. Lineage (GTDB taxonomy): Bacteria > Bacteroidota > Rhodothermia > Rhodothermales > Bin80 > Bin80. Next base: position 30,277 of record MPNB01000021.1, read on the forward strand.
TCCATCCTTGCTGGTGGCCGTTGATTGAATTACTGGGTAAACATATATCGGTTACCTGGATAGCCGGTCCTAGACACATTCCAACCCGTTTGCCCAAGAGCTGTAATCTTGAATCTGCCCCCGAAGAAAATCCTGAAATCACAGCGATTAGCGCCTCTACACCCTACCATGAGGCCATAGAAGCAGTTCGGTGGGCGCGCCAACTGGTCGTACAGAAAAAAGTTAGGCCCAGTGACATTGCAATCGCAGCCACGGATACTGCTGCGTACGATGACTACTTCATCGCACTGCGCGAGGAATCCGACCTCCCCTTGTATTTTGCGCATGGCGTATGCGTTACCAACAGCCCCCAAGGACAGGCTACAGCCGCTTTGGCGGACGTTCTGCTGCGCGGAATCACAGCGGACCGGCTTAATCGACTGAGCGCCCATAAGCGTTTTGTAGCCGATGAAATTAAAGAGTTTGGCAAAAGCTGGCGTAAGCTATCCCGTCAAATTGATGCTGTCCATACGCTCTCGCATGAACAGCTTGGCGTACGCCTCGAAGCCATGGCATCCGCTGACGGGGGCAGCGAACAACATGCACTATCCATACTACTGTCAGAAGTAACCAACAGTTACGCCGTTTCTCCGGGGGAAAACCCAACTATGAGGCTGACAGATCATGCAACCATGAAGCGCGCCTGGTTGCGAACGGGTGAAAAATTGCTTAAGGGCGTAGCCCTCACTCTCTGGAAGCGTGCATTGAGGGTTGCACCAGCCGCCTCATTTGAACAGACGATCTCCGGTATTTCGCTACAGGAACCACCGGAATTCTGTGATAGAGTAGCTTGGATGCCCGCAAAATCTCTCGCTGCATCACCCCGCCGATATGTTCGGCTTCTCGGATTGAACTCGCGTCACTGGCCCCGTGAAAATACTGACGACCGCCTCCTCACAGGTCCTGGCTTGGAGGACGCAGCCAAAGCACTGGATCCACTGCCTGTGGCAGACGCAGATCAGAGAGACTTTACCACGATATGCAAGACTACAACCGACTGTGTGATTTGCTCCTTTGCACGACACGACGGAGACGGAAAAGTACTTGGAAAAAGCCACCTCTTATCAACTGACCTGCTTGAACAGGCAACACATCTGTTTCGGAATGCCAAGCCCCTTCACGCCATGAGTGAAGCAGATCGACTGCAGGCACAGCCTGAGGATCTCGATAACGATCCATCGGCCAAGCGGGCGCTTGCATGTTGGCATAATTGGCGGACCAGACGAGTCACCGAGCACGACGGCCTGATTCGAGCCAATCATCCCCTTATAAATCACATTCTCAGTAGACCAGCATCCGCTACTTCACTTACACGAATGCTGCGCGCTCCACTCGGTTATGTATGGTACTATGGACTAGGTTGGCAGGGAGCTGATATAAACACAGATACACTGACCTTGAATCCAAAGCAATTTGGAGAGCTAGTACACAGTGTGCTGCAAGTGGTGTTGCAAAAATTGAATGCTAATCAGGAAGCCCCAGACCAGAAACCCCTGAAAGAATGTATCAGAGATGGAGTCCAATCTGGAATGGATGCCTGGGAAGCTCTGCACGGAACACCACCAAAACTGCTTTGGGGGCACATGCAGGAACATGTGCTGAAAATCGCTTTGAACGTGTTTCTTAACGAAACCTGGATTGCAAATGGATCTTCATATGCGGAAATTCCCTTCGGCTCCCAGTCCGCAGATAGAGAGGATGATCTTCCGTGGGATGTTACTGCACGCGTTACCCTTAAAGGAACTGGCTTAAGTGTCACTGGATCAATTGACCGCCTGGATCTTGATCCAGACAATGAACGAGCCTATTTGTTGGATTACAAAACTGGTAGACCGTACAGAGAAGCCGGATTAAATGGTGGACGTGAACTGCAACGCTGCATTTATCTTGTAGCCGCGCAGGCACTACTCGGGCAGGATATAGAAATCTCTGCCAAACTTCTGTTCGTAAAGACTGGAGAACAACTTGATCTATCCGAACCACAGAGCCACTATATCGATAAGCTCTCCAGTGGTGTCAATGCTGCCGTCAATAACCTCAGAAATGGCAATGCACTCTTTGGTGCACCTCCTGAAATAAATAAAAGCTGGGGTATCTACGAGGAACTGAGACTGGCTTTACCGGCTGATTCACGCAGAGTATACGCACCTAGGAAAGAGATTGATGTAAAAACTAGGCTTGGCCATGATCTGTGCGATTTTTGGGAGACTGATTCATGATCGCTCAAGAACATCAACTCCTCGACTCTGAGTCCAGATATCGAGCACTCACGGCCACTGATCAATCATTAGTCGTTGAGGCAGGTGCAGGCACGGGGAAAACCACGATTTTAGCTGGACGAATTGCAATCCTGTTGGCCCGCGGCAAGAGCCCCGACAATATCGTCGCTGTGACTTTCACAGAGTCTGCCGCGAGCGAGCTTTTGCTGCGCGTTCGAGAATACGTCAGCAGGCTTCGGCATGATGATTTTCCACCTGGCCTTGGGGATGTTTTTAAGAGCAAGGTTTCCGCACAGCAAAAGACTTATTTAGAAAAAGCCGAGGAAAACCTCGACAACCTCATTTGCTCTACCATTCACGGCTTCTGTCAGCGGGTGCTCAAAACCTTTCCCGTAGAAGCTAATATTGATCCAGGTGCAGCCATTATGGACGCACGCCAATCTAACCGGGTTTTCAAGGAAGTACTGCACAATTGGTTACACGAGATACTCTCGAAAGAAAATGGAGCACTAATTGCGTGGGTAATGACACGATACGGAGATAACTACATCTCTGGATACGACTACATTCGGAATATAGCAGACCAGATACGGCCACATCGCAATATCAAAGCAGAGAAACCCGAAGGGTTCGACGAAAAACTGCAAGAGTTTCGAGATGCACTCCAGGCATATGTGGAGTACATCGAAAACTTACCCGTTCCCGAACCCAAGTCGAAGGTCGTTGCGAATTCGTTTACCCAATGGCGGAAATTGTCGCAGATCAACTCCGATAGTAACGTCAACCAGTTCCTGGCCCTGATTGATTTTCCGTCAGCACAAGGTCTCGTGACAAGAGAGTCCTCCCGTACCCAGCTCACTACCTACTCCCAAATAGCACGTAAGCGTGACTGGGATAGCACACTGGAAGGAACGAAAAAATCCATAGATGATGCCCGTAAGCAAGCGAGTGCCAAGTATGAACGCGTTAGAGCATTATGGAACACACAGGTTCGGTCTGCACTCGCAGACCAGCTCTTGGCATATCTTGTAGATGACTTAAAGAACTTACTAGAGCACTACCAGCTCTACAAACGATCAGCAGGTCTGCTGGACTTTGATGATTTGATCATTGGTGCGAGGGACCTACTTCGCCATGAGAAACACGGTCTTGCTGTCCGACAGGCGCTTGCTAGACAGTACAAACACATCCTGGTAGACGAATTTCAGGATACAGACGCGCTTCAGGCCGAAATATTCTGGCGCCTCTGCAGTGATGACGAAGACGATGATTGGAGCAACCTCAAACTTCGTCCAGGATCCCTGTTTGTCGTTGGTGACCCAAACCAGTCTATTTACAGATTTCGCGGTGCGAATGTGGATGTTTATACAAGAGCCAGGGAGACTTTTACGAGGGATAAAGTCCTCAGCATTGTAACAAACTTTCGATCCGGTGGACCCATTCTCGATTTTGTGAACGACCGATTCAGACAACCGCTCTCGCAATCAGACCAAGCCGGATACAAAGCCCTCCAACTGTACAGACAGGATCCATCCAGCTCACAAGCCGTGGCATCTGTGGTATTCAATCCCGAAGGACAAAGACTTGCCACCTTCCATGAAAGTGAGGCACAGATTGTCGCGCAAATCTGCCACAAGCTGATTAGAACCGGCTACTCTGCGAAAGACATCGCACTGCTCACTCCCGTTGGAACCGAGATCCATTGGTATGAGCATGAACTCCAGAACCTCGGCGTTAGTTTTGTGACTCAGGCGGGCAAAAGCTTTTTTCTACTGCAGGAAACGCAGGACCTGATAACACTGACACGTATCCTGGCCAACGGCTACGATCATCTTGCTCTAGGGGCATTCCTGCGCGGTCCAATTGTGGGACTTACGGACGAGGAACTCCTTGACATCGTTTGGAACCTAGACCGGGATCCAGACCAACCGGACAATGTGCCTAGGCTCAATGCTCTCGTTGAACTGAATCAAATCAAGAATGAAGAAGCAAAGAAAGCTATCGGGCGTCTCCAGTCCCTGCTAAGAATTGCCCACACAGTAACCCCACATCAATTGCTGTCAACAGCAATTGATGTCTTCCATATTCGAGCCTTGTTGCAACAACGCTTCGGCCAACGATCGGCGCGGGCACTGGCAAATGTGGATTTATTTCTCGAATGGGCGAGAGCCTACAGTGTACGAGGCTTGAAGAGCTTTGCACAGACTATGTACCAGAATTGGGAGCAAGAGTCCAAAATACCCGAAGCCAGACCGGACACAAACCAAGATGCGGTCACAATAAGCACTATACACAATGCAAAGGGGCTGGAGTGGCCTGTTGTGATACCAATAAATACTTGGAGAAAGTTTAAAAAACTGGACAATACTATCGTTGATCGGATCCATCAAAAGCTTTGCACCAAGATGCTTCATATTCCTACAAGCGGCTACGAAACTGTCAGGGAACGTGAGCGCAAGCAGGAGCGCCGTGAGCGGGTTCGCCTCTGGTACGTTGCCGCAACACGTGCCCGGGACCTCCTTCTACTGACACTGCCGGACTCACAGGAGGACGCAAGTGGATGTTGGCGCTCAGCTGTTGACCTGCGTGTTGATGCGCTGCCGGAAATGGACTTTGAATCATTGCGGAGTCCCCCTACTAAATCGAAGGATAAAAAAACGGAGACTCAACCCAGCGTACAGTCACGTGATCAGTATCAGAGAGAGTCAAAAAGGATCAAGCAGTCATCCAGCCAGCTAAAATGGGTCACTCCCAGCAAGGATGAGGTACCGACAACTGACCTGGAAACCGTATTTCTTGATCTCGGCGACTCAACCCTTCGTGAGAACGAACTGCCTCCGGTGTCTGGCCCCGGGCTTATGCGGGGGCAGGTGATCCATCGATTGATTGAAGAAATTCTCACCGGGGAGACGCGCCTTGACCAAGCCGCGCAAAGGTCTGAGATCCTAGTAACTCAGATTCAATCCTATCCCGAATTTGAACTTCCAGTCTCGATTGATCCTGTCGAAATAAGTCTTCGGGTAGCTAGAGCATTACAGCTTCCCCAGATTCATCCGATCATAGACTCACTTGTCCCCGAATGCCCGGTTTACAACTTCGTCTCAGACAATGAAGTATCCTCCGTTGTTGTGGGCATCGCAGATGCCATCAGCTTTGCCCCGGATGGCACACCACAACTGATCATCGACTGGAAAAGCGGCCAAGTTGAGGCACACCACGAAGAACAGATTGCTGCCTACATGAAAGCGACCAACATAGACTATGGCCTATTGGTCTATGTTGACAGTGCACAAGTCAAGGAAGTACGCCTGTAGACTCGTCGCAAGGCAATACCGCGGCTGCCATCCCAATATCACCCGACAGCTACCTTCAGAGCTTTGTCAAATGCGCGCAATGTATGGGTAACAGCTGCAGTGTCGTGGGCTGTAGACGTGAACCAGGCTTCATATTGAGATGGTGCAAGATTAACACCACACGTAAGCATTGCATTGAAAACCTTGGCGAAAAAATCTGCATCTGATGTGGAGGCAGTTCCCCAATCGGTTACCGATTCATCCGTAAAGAAGCAACTGAACATGGTTCCTACACCATTCACCTGCATTGGAACCGACCAGCGCGTAGCGATAGATGCCAGTTCATTCATTAGAAAAGATGTTTGCGAAGCCGTGTACGCCCACGCATCTTCGTCCAACCCCAACTCCAACGTAGCAAGACCTGCCCGCAGTGCAACCGGATTCCCGGAAAGTGTGCCTGCCTGATACACTGGCCCCTCAGGGGCTATCCAGGCCATTATGTCTGCTCTTCCTCCATAGGCTCCGATCGGAAGTCCTCCCCCGATTACTTTGCCGAGCGTCGTCAAATCCGGGGTCACCCCAAACAGAGATTGTGCACCACCTGGATGCACTCGAAAACCCGTCATAACCTCGTCGAAAATCAGAAGCACATCGTGCGCCTTCGTGATCCTACGCAAACCTTCCAGATAGCCATCCACCGGTGGGATCACGCCCATGTTGCCTGCCACCGGCTCAACTATCATTGCCGCAACCTGACCGGCGTACTGATTCAGAACTGTCTCTACCGCAGAGTGATCATTGAATGGCACAACCAGCGTGTCTTTTACCGTACTATTGGGAACCCCTGGACAGTTCGGTAACCCCAGAGTAGCTACTCCGCTGCCTGCCTGCACCAACAGACAATCCGCGTGACCATGGTAGTTGCCCGCACACTTTACAATCTTATCCCGTCCGGTAAAAGCCCTTGCCAGACGAAGTGCACTCATTACGGCTTCCGTTCCCGAGTTTACCAACCGCAAGCGTTCGATCGTGGGCATAACCGTCTGCACCTTGTCCACAAGCGCCGATTCATGCTCGGTGCAGGCTCCAAAACTCGTTCCCTTTGCAGCTGCATCCTGCACAGCCGCAACTACCTTTTCATGCGCGTGTCCCACAAGTAATGGCCCGTAGGAGAGTACATAATCAACATACCGGTTGCCATCTACATCTTCGATCCATGCACCCGCCCCTCGCTCAACAAAGACCGGTGAACCACCAACTGCTTTATAGGCCCGAACTGGTGAGCTGACCCCTCCGGGCATACGGTTTTTGGCAGCTGCAAAGAGTGCTTGTGAGCGGACACGTGAGTGCATGATTTCGTTTAATATTGACCTGGTAGTAATTCTCTTATTAATTGTACTCACTTGAGGGGATTTCCGTACAAACAGTCTAGGGCTGAAGTTACCCCGAGAAAATCCCGAATAACCGGGTAATGCCCTGCGCTAGGTTCTATAAAAAGGGTTCTACCGCGAATATTGTGGGTAGAGGTCTAGGTCGCCGCAGAAAAAAGAATAGCAAATCTGAAGTTATAAAATTTTCTATATCCTCTTCCGATCGTTTTGATCTCTTGGATCTTCCCATTGATTCGCTCCGCTCTGGCGTTGGATTGTTCGTGGCAAAGGGCATTACACACGCCTTGGAGGTGTCGTTTGAAGGTCTCGGCCACTTTCATGATCTCCTTGATGACCGCCGCTTTCACACTTGCAAACCAAAGCTCAAAATACTTCTTTGCTTCGGTGAATGAATCACCTCCAAAGATGGCCTTGAATTCTTCGCGTAATCGCCAGGCGAAGCTAACCTGGAAGTTCGATTCTTGAATAACCTTGAAGATTTCCTCTTGCTTTGCGTTCAATTCTCTTTGTTTTTCAGGAGCGCATATCGACTGTGTTTCAGCTCTGTATGACTTTTTGCTTCCCGCCTGCGTACCTGATCAATCCCCTCATTGAGATACTTGACCAAATGAAAACGATCATGAATTAGCTTGGCATCTGGGAGGTCCTCCCTGGCAAGGGCGATGTATGCCTTCCACATATCGGTCGTAATGGTCTTTATTTTTGCCTTTTTATCCCCCAGAAGACGCGCCAACAGGGCTTTTGTAAGAATTTTGTCCCGACCTTCACCGACGTCAAGCACCACGCCGCGCTTCGAATCACTGATGATGGTGGCATAGGCATGCCCACGCTGAAACGCCTTCTCATCCACGCTCAAATGCACAATCCCGTCCAGCGATCGTCGCTTTTCTCCGCGGAATACACTGCGATGCAGGATCCGGTTGATGACACCAAACCCATAACGAAGTAGCTTCGCCGTCTTGGTTTGATTCTTGGTCGCTTTCAACAAGTCAATCGTCCAGCGCTCAAACGCATGGGTGGACCGAGTCGAGGCACCCGCCCAGGGCGTCTCAATGGTCTTCACGCCCGCAGAAGACTGGATCCGGGGAACCCGACAATGGACAAAACACTTGAATTCTAACCAATCCAAGTGGCGCCAAGCCCGCGCGCTCCGATGATCATATAGCGTCCCCCTCTCGCCAGTCTCGGGACAAAACGACGCACCCCCCGAATGCAAAATGTAGACCTCAATCCGCTGCTTCTGCTCATCCACCAGCATCTTATCAACCTTCCAGTCGTGCCCTAATCCTAAGCTGTATCGCATCACTGCCATGAGACCTTTTCCGAGCAAAGCCGACCAAACGAAACGAAATAAAAAATCGATTAAGTAGTCATCATTGCAAGAACGTGATGCAGTGGTGGAGTACTTCATTATCGGAATGGTTTCTTGCTTACCACAATTTCACTCGAATATCGTATGCTGTGGTAATAGGGTTTTCAACACTATACAACAGAGCACATGAGTAACCTGCCCAGTAACAACAACAATCCTGAACCCGTACCAGCCATGGTTGTGGCTACGTATATATTGAGACAAAGACACGATCAAGGGCGCTCAACCACCACGCTGGATCTGGTGAAACTGGTTTATCTCTCGCATGGATGGTTTTTGGGCATATATGGAATACCGTTGATAATCGAATCGGTTGAAGCTTGGCCGTACGGCCCCGTGATTCCCATTGTTTATGAAAGGTTCAAGTCATATCGTGGGAATCCTATCGACATAGTGCCAATAGACAATTCGGGCCAGTTGGATCCACGACAGCGGGCAGTAATTGACGAAACGCTACGTGCATACGATGCATTTGATTCCTGGGGACTGTCGGCTATAACCCATAAGCCAGGAACCCCATGGGACCAGATTTCAGACCATGGCCTTTGGCTAATCATTCCGAATTCATTTATTCAGCAGCACTACGCTGGCCTATATGAGCGAGAATATGCCGGCTGATAAGGCTCCCACCATTCACATTTTCCCAGACGGGTTGCCAGAACACTCCGTAAGGGCAGATCAAGAACTGCGGCAGTAAAAGACGACAGACTAAAAGGGCGCCATGCCCTAGAATTGAGAATTAAGGAATTAGAAACGACAGTGGGCCATCTGGCCACTAAGGAAGATTTAGAAAAGGCCAAGACACGGGCAATGTGGCCTGCGGTAGGCATGGCCATTTCACTAATAGCCGCAGTTGGTTCCGTAATTGCTGTGGTTGCGATACTAGCTCAATGAAAATCGACAATCAACAACAAGGTTTCACTTAAACGGGTAATTCCCCAAAAATTCTACGAGAAACCGAACGATGACTGCGGCGAAGGATGCACAGAAGTGGTCCGTTCCGGCGATTGCAGCGAGGAGAAGGGCAACTGCTGCACTACCCTTGGGAAGATTGGAACCACCTGTCTGTACTGGGCTCATGACTTGCTGCGATACGGCAACAGGGGGGTCTTCCTGCTGCTGGCAGTTGTGCTGCTCGGAGGGTGCGCGTCTGATTCGCAATATCACGCTGTGGAACCACCGCTGGTGCCCTTTGAAGAACTGTTCGTCCTCGAGGACACCGTTAGATTGGATTACTCCGTGATTGTAGGAAAAATTTCGTTCATGGATGTCGATCCAGAGGGAAATTTCCTGATCACAGATGGCATCGGAAACAGTGTATTCCTGTTCTCTCCAACAGGTGAACACAGAAGAATCTACAATCCCCTGGCGTGCCTGTCTGGAAGGGATGTGTTCCGACCCTGGAATTCACTGTTCTTGGACGGAGGTAAAGTAATGACCTTAAATCTCTCGTACGGTGTGGTAGTATTCAGCCCCGATGGAAGCTGTTCAGTACAGTGCAAAGCACATCCCACCCTGGTATAAGATCTATAACATCTTTTGGAACAGGTGCAACAACAGTAGATAGAACGCATCTACAAACGGTCACAAATGCCAAATGTCAACTGATTTTGGCACTACGCCCTCCTTAGGTTTCGCGGTGGTATATCGCCCCAAACCGCCCTTCTGGGATTAGGATCACGATATGAGAAACACCTTCGAGCAGGCTCTGCAGCAGCTCCGGTCCATTGCCGATTCCGAGTCTCACAAGGGCCGACTCTTCGAGCGGCTGATGAAAACCTTCTTTCTTCAGGATCCGGTCTATAAGGAGCGGTTCTCCCAAGTGTGGCTGTGGTCCGAATGGGCAGACTATCAGCCCGGTTTCGATGGGCAAGACACGGGCATCGATCTGGTAGCAGAGGAGCGTTCCGGTGGCTACTGCGCCCTCCAGTGTAAGTGCTACGCACCCGGTACACGGATTTCCAAGCCCCTTCTGGATTCATTCATAACCGCGGCTGCCCGAGACCCCTTTTCCGCACTCCTGATAGTTGACACCGGAGATGACTGGGGGCCCCATGCTTCCAGGACCATCGATTGGCTGAGGCTGCCGTGCACGGTTCTGCGCTTTGGCGATCTGGCGGATCGGCCTTTCGACTGGCCGGATGTGTCAGAACCCGAAAAACTAGTTTATCGTCCAGAGCCGTTCCGGCTGAGGCCGCATCAGAAAACAGCACTGCAAGCAGTCGTTGAGGGCTTTCAGGAAGAGGATCGCGGCAAGCTGATCATGGCCTGTGGCACGGGCAAGACATTCACGGCGCTTCGTATCGCAGAGGAAGTTGTCGGCAGAGGAGGACGGGTGCTCTACTTGGTGCCGTCTATTGCGCTGTTTTCCCAAGCCATGCGGGAATGGGCGACGCACAAGACTGTGCCACACCGCTACGTCGGAATTTGCTCGGACACCCGCGCCGGCCGTACAAGTGAGGACGCCTCGCTGCGGGAGCTCGAGATTCCGGTGACAACCGATCTGGAGAAGATTTCCGGTGCGTTGCGCGAACAGCAGCAAGAGGCGATGACGGTGGTGTTTAGCACCTATCACTCCCTGCCCATTGTAGCGCTTGCACAAGCTGACGGGGCGCCGGCATTTGATATCATTCTGTGCGACGAGGCGCACCGTACGACGGGCATCGACAAGCCGGGTGACAAGACCTCGCCGTTCGTTCTGGTTCACGACAAGGAAAAGATCCGAGCCGTGAAGCGGCTGTACATGACGGCTACACCGCGCATTTATACGGCAGGGGCTAGGGCGAAGGCGGAGAGCCACAACAAAGAAGTCTTCTCCATGGACGACACGGCCACCTATGGTCCAGAGCTTCACCGCCTGCCCTTTTCCCGGGCGGTCCAGCTGGACCTGTTGTCTGATTACAAGGTGGTGATTCTGGCGCTCTCCGAGCAACATATCGACGGTGTGTTGCAAACCCATCTGGCCACGGCTTCAGGAGGCAGTGAGATCAACCTCACAGACGCGGCAAAGATTGTCGGTTGCTGGCAGGTCTTGCAGAACCCCGAAAACAAGTCTCTGGATAGGGGAGAGGTCATTCCGCTGAGACGGGCGATAGCCTTTACCAACACTATTCGCGCTTCCAAGCGGCTGGAGAAACACTGGGCAGGCGTAGTGGAATCGGCCGCTGGCCAGCTATCCGAAGACTATCAGGCCTCGGTACTGCGCTGCGAGACGCGCCATGTGGACGGCCAGCATCACGCCCTCGAGCGCAAATCCCGCATCGAGTGGCTAAAGAGCGATACGGGGACCGAATGCCGCATTCTTTCCAATGCTCGATGTTTGTCCGAAGGCATTGACGTGCCCGCACTGGATGCCGTGCTGTTCATGAGTCCCCGTAAATCGCAGGTGGACATTGTGCAGTCCGTGGGACGCGTCATGCGCAAGGCGGAGCACAAGACGCACGGGTATATCATTCTTCCCATAGCCGTGCCGGCGGATGCCGACCCGGCCGCTGCACTGGATTCCAGCGACCGGTTCGATGTGATCTGGAGCGTGCTGCGCGCCTTGCGATCGCATGACGACCGGTTTGATGCCGAGATAAACAAGATTGATCTTAACCGCAAACCAACGGACAGGATCATCATTGACGACGGGGGAGGAGATGACAAGAAAAACGGCGTTCCCACCTTGCCCTTCCCGCCGCTGGATTTGCCGCCCGGGGTGATCTTTGCCCGGATAGTCGACAAGTGCGGTGACCGCAAGTACTGGGAGACCTGGGCGAAGGATGTGGCGGAGATCTTCCAACGACTGGTTAGCCGCATCGAGACCCTTCTGGCCCGTCTGGATCATGAGCTGTTGCGTGAGTGGTTTGGTGACTTTCTCGAGGATCTCAAAGGCTCAATCAATGAGTCGATCAGCCGTGATAATGCTGTCGAAATGATGGCACAGCATCTGCTGACACAGCCGGTCTTCGAGGCCTTGTTCGAGCACTACGATTTTGCTTCCAGTAATCCCGTGGCGCAGGCGCTGGAGCGCATGCGGAAGGATTTCGGGGACTTTGGCCTAGAGAACGAAACCCGCGACTTGGAGCGCTTCTATGAAAGCGTGCGCATGCGGGCCCGTGGGCTGGACAACAGCGAAGCGCGCGGACGCGTGCTCATGGAACTCTATGAGAAGTTCTTCTCCACGGCCCTGAAAAAGGATGCCGACCGGCTGGGTATTGTGTACACGCCGACAGAGATTGTGGACTTTATCTTGGCCAGCACCAATCATGTGCTGCAGCAGGAATTTGGCTGCAGTATTAGTGATAGGGATGTCCACGTACTGGATCCGTTTACGGGCACCGGCACCTTTCTGGTGCGGCTACTCCAGTCCAGACTCATCCGGGATGCCGATCTCCCCCGGAAATATCGCCACGAGCTGCACGCCAACGAACTCGTGCTGCTGGCCTACTACATTGCGGCCGTGCATATTGAGGAAGCCTTTCATGGATGCATAGGCCCCGAGAACTCCTATGAGCCCTTTGATGGCATTGTGTTCACGGATACCTTCAATCTGGGCACGAGCCAACCATGGCTCTCCAAATACTGGCTGCCGGACAATAGCGAGCGGGTAGTGCGCCAGCAAGAGACGCCGATCCAGGTGATTGTGGGAAACCCACCCTGGTCAGCGGGACAGCGAAGCTCTGCGGATGATAATCCCAACGTGGACTATCCCCAGCTCGAACAGCGCATCGCGGACACGTATGCGAGGCGGTCCCAGGCTACAAACAAAAACAGCCTCTATGACTACTACAAGATGGCGATCCGCTGGGCGTCAGACCGGATCGGCGAAAAGGGGGTAGTGGCCTTTGTCACCAATGGTTCCTGGCTCGAAGGGAACGTGGATGCAGGTGTGCGCGCCTGTTTGGTTGAGGAGTTCAGTTCAATTTATGTTGTAAATCTTAGAGGCCATACATGGAAAGGCGGCGAACGTGGAAGGGCCGAAGGCGGACCAGTTTTTGGAGGGGGATCCAGCGCTACTGTGGCTATCGTCATCCTGGTTCGCAATCCGAATGCCTCTCGTAACGATTGCCGAATCCTCTACCACGACATCGGGGACTATCTCAAGCGCGAAGAGAAACTGACTATTCTGCGCCAAGCCCAGTCTATTGCTGGCATCGAGGACTGGCAGACTATTACGCCCGACCGACACCATGACTGGATAGGGCAGCGCAACGAGGCATTTCAGGAGTTCTATCCGATGGGAACGAAGGATGCCAAGGCAGGTAGAGTGGACAATGCGATCTTCCATCTGTATTCGAGAGGATTGGCAACTGGTCGCGACGCATATATTTACAATTTCTCCCGCGAAGCCTGTGAGGAGAACGCTCGCAGGGCTGTGGAGGACTATCTGGGTGCTCTTCTGGAGTTAAGAGAACGGCGGCACCCTGACTTGACCGTAAAGGAAATTGCCAACCGGCATGCATCAAATATCCATTGGAATCAAGAGTTAGAAAACAATTTGCGGCAAGGCAAGGCAGTAACCTATTCGCCAGACAACGTTTGGAAAGTGCTATATCGGCCGTTTGTCAGGCAGCATTGCTATGTGGATTACGTGCTGGTTCTTAGGAAGTACCAGATGGACAGGATTTTCCCGGCCGCCGACAGCGATAACCGTGTGATCTGTGTTCCGGGGATTGGTTCTAAAAAGCCGTTTTCCGTTCTCATGACGGATGCGATGCCGGATATCCAGCTAATGTTTAATGGCCAATGCTTTCCGCGCTATCGGTATCCGTCTCCGAAAAGGCGCTTCGCCCGACCGATTGAGGGCCTCGGGTCTGAGCACGACCGGCTCAACAACATCTCCGAGAAAGCCCGGAAGGTTTTTCGCGCACACTACAACGACAGCACAATCACCAGGGATGCAATCTTCGATTACATCTATGGCGTACTGCACGCCCCCGCCTACCGAGCTCGTTTCGCTAATAACCTGTCCAAGGAGTTTCCTCGTATTCCTTTTGCGCCTGATTTCTGGGCGTTTGCGGAAGCGGGCCGCCAGCTCGCAGATCTCCATCTGGGCTACGAAACGTGCCGGGCGTACCCGTTGAAGTTACTACACGACCATGGCGAGAAACTGAGTGGAGAGCATTTTCGAATCGGCAGCAGGAAAATGAAATGGGCCGACGACAATAGGATGACGCTCATTGTTAACGAGCACATTCGGGTAGCGGGCATTCCGCCGGAGGCGCACGGGTATCAAGTAAACGGCCGCACTCCGCTGGAATGGTTCATTGACCGCTATCGGGTCAAGCAGGACGGGAGAAGCGGTATCGTGAATGATCCCAATGGATGGTTCGAGGATCCGGAAGAATTGATTGCGGCAATTTCCCGGATCGTGCATGTCAGCGTGGAAACAGTTCGGATCGTCGCGGATCTACCAGATCTGTTTATTCAATGACACGCTCGCTGAACTGGTTGCTTAGCGCTTGTTAGCGGGCAAATGCAGACCCCAAAGAGCAGGACTATTGTCTATGTGGACGGATTCAATCTTTATTATGGGTCTCTCAGAAATACGTCTTTCAAATGGCTTGATCTGCCGTTGTTGTTCAAGACAATACTGGATCCAGACCACGACATTCAATTAGTCAGATACTTCACAGCCAAAGTAAAACCCGCCAAAGACGACCAGTTAGCTCCGCAGCGACAAGACGTATACCTTCGTGCGTTGCAGCATTTCAGGCCCAATGTGAAGCTGCATTTAGGATATTTCTCAAACCGCAAAATATGGCTGCCGCTCGTAGATTCAACTGAAGATCGGGAGATGGTCAAGGTGAAAAGAATGAGGAGAAGTGTTCGGACGTTAATCCCGCTGTCCATCTTCTGAACGATGTATGGGAAGGCATCTGCGATTGCGCTGTAGTCGTAACCAACGACGGTGACATTACCGAAGCAATGCAGTGCGGTTCGTATAGTCTTGGCAACACAGGGGCATCCACAAGAATGGAAGACATCCACCACCTCAACAATCACGCGAACCCCTTGCAACGCATTGGAATCAGCGCTCTCCAAGCATCGCAACTTCCCGACCCGATCCCTAACAGCGGTATTCGAAAACCGGAGAGTTGGTAACCATGTACTCCTAGCCTGAATTCCCGGGGAGTTTTAGCCAAGCGCGTTTTCACATAAAATCCCATGAATAAGGCCTAAAAATGGCCTTTTTACACCTATATTCATATTTTGCGTGAACTTACGAACAGTATTCCAATATTGTAACATCATATCCTGTTCTGGTGTTGCCGCCGAGCTATCCCAGCTCAATCCCCGCTCATAGCGTCTGAATTGAGCATTTCGTCCGCTATTTCGTTGATTTTACTGGGTTTTTAATGTGTTCGAGTTCGGTTGTTTGTTTTTTGATTTTATTGTTATTATATTGGCTATTATTTCATAGTTCACGATATACAATGAGCCGACGCTCCGATTTCTTTGCGCTGCCCGATAGCCTCCCCATGCGTCAGTATGAAGCCCTCCGAGCCTACCTCCACGAAGGATGCACCATTGAAGAAGCCGCCGAGCGCGGTGGCTATACCCCCGGCTCCCTCCGTAACCTCCTCACACGCTTCAACAAAAATCCCTCCGCAGACTTCTTTTGGCCCCAATTAAAAAAATCCGAACCCCGCGTTAAGCCGGCTGATCCCAAACGTGCCCGGATTCTTGCCCTCCGAAAAGAACAGGGCTTAACCCTCTATCAGATTCAGGAGACACTGAAAAAGGAGAACATGCCGGCCAGTGTAGGCTACATCCATAAGATCTTCAACCAGGAAAACATCAAGCGCCTGCCCCGCCGATCCGCCCAGCGGCCTGCTCCGCGAACCCTCAACGCAAACCGCAAAAAGCTTGATCTCAGTCCGCGGTCCTTTTCGACTGATTTTGCAGGATTGTTTTTGTTCGCCTTTGATCTGGCGCGAATGGGGCTCGACGAAATTCTGGATCAGGTCAAGATGCCGGGTACCCGTATGATCCCGGCCGGTTGTGCGGTTCGTTCGCTCTTGGCCCTGAAGCTCGCCGGGATCGGACGCCCCTCCCAGGTCATGGCCGAAACGTTGGATCAGGGCCTCGCATTGTTTACCGGCCTCAATGTTATCCCCAAACGCACGACCCTGACGGAGTACTCCATCCAGGTGGATTCAACCTTTTCGGGACCCTTGATGCACCGGTGGTATCATGCCGCTGCACAGCTGGCCAAGGTGGGGGGAACGGGCGCCTCCGTGGACCTGGATTTCCATACCATCCCCTATCATGGGCATCAGGCCCTTT
>MPNB01000172.1 GCA_002238805.1 Rhodothermaceae bacterium bin80
GATTTTCCGTAAATTTGGGCATTATTCGCACCATTGATCTCCTATCCACAATGCGTAAGGTGTACGATTCACAGTACGATCTCTGGAAAGTCCCGATTGCTGATATTGAGTTCGATCCCAAGGATCGGGACGACATTCCTGCGGTGTTGATGGGGCTGCAGGCGTTGTACGTTGACGCAAAAATTCGGGCAAAACTCTTTGAGATTCTCAAAAGGCATGTGCGTCCCGAGGTCAGTCATCGGCACGGTCGTTGGGGGATGGATCTGTGGAGGATTTTTGTTTTGGCCGTGGTAAAGATGGCGCTCAACTGTGATTTTGATCGTCTGACAAATCTGGCGAACCATCATCAGCCTTTACGCCAGATGCTGGGTCATGCGGAATTTGTTGATCGGACGAAGTATCATCTTCAGACGGTGATTGATAATGTTAGCCTGTTGACCGAGGAGGCTTTGCAGGAGATCAACAAGGCGGTTGTGGAATGCGGGCATTCCCGTCTGAACGTAGAGGCGGAGGCCCCTCTGGAGTGTCGTGTGGATTCGGCGGTAACGAAGACCAACGTGCATTGGCCCACGGATGTGAACCTGTTGCGGGACGCGATGAACAGTCTGCTCTGCACGTTGCATCGCACCTGTGCGGCGCACGAGGTTAAGGGCTGGCGTAAGTGCAAGTATTGGCTAAGGGAAGTACGGAAGGCGTTCAATCGGGTGCGCGATTCCCGTCGGTGGCGCAGTGAGCGCAAGGTTAAGGCCTACCTGGGATTGTGCATTCAGCTTGTTGTGCGGGCCGCAGCGACCCTTGAAGCGCTACGGAAGCGTGAGATTGCCACGGATAAGATCGCCCACTATCTGGCGCATGCGTTGCGTCAAATAGATCAGATTGAGCGTCGATTGATCAAAAACGAGACGATCCCCCACCATGAGAAGGTGTTTTCGGTCCATGAGCCGCATACGCGCTGGATCAACAAAGGCAAAGTGGGCGTGCTTGCGGAGCTGGGATTGCCGGTTTGTTTTATGGAAGATCAGTTTCAGTTCATCCTGCATCACGAAGTGTTGCGTGAAGGGGTGGATTCGGACATGATTGTTCCGTTCATCCAGGCGGCGCTGGCGCTGTATCCCTCCATGATCTCGTGCAGCATGGATAAGGGCTACCACTCGCCGGGTAACCGTGTGGCGTTGGATGGTCTGCTGGAGTTGAATGTGCTGCCGAAGAAGGGCAGAAAGTCACAGGCAGAGCAGGCACGGGAGTCTGCGCCGGCGTTCGCGGCGGCGCGCCGGAAGCATCCAGGGATTGAGTCGGCGATCAACAATCTGCATCATCGTGGACTGGATCGGATACGGACGCACGGCGAGGAGGGGTTCGTTCGGACCGTCGCGCTGGGGGTCGTGGCCGCGAATGTACACCGGTTGGGTCAGATCATTAAGAAGCAGCGGAGGCAATACGACCGGTGGCATAAAGCCCGCCGAAAGGCGGCGTGAAGCCCCCCTGGTCGTACGGATACGATCAAACAAGGCGTGCAGAACAACAGAATTGGCCCGAGGTCTGTCCGCTGGGCAGATCAGATCCCGGAAAATTTGCGGAAACCGGCGTAAATCCGACTTTTAGCAGAGACGCTAACCCAAATACGACGTGACCTAGCCACCACCCCCTCGAATTGATACTTCAGACGTACGCAAACTATGGCCATGACGCCCTTAACTCAGCCGAAATAGGTATTTTCTGGCTGACACGAAATAGCGAAGCTAAGCTATGTGAGGATGTATGATCTGAATCCTGAATGATCAGGCTTGAATTGACCCATGCCGCCTCATATGTTTCTCCAAGCCTCCCGCAGAAGCACCCGCACAGGTCGACTTGCCTGTCGCAGCAGTCTCCTGTAGTAGGCATCCGTGTCATCATCTGCATAGTACAGCCGTGCTCCCGCATCCAGAAGCATGGTCACAATGGTTGTATATACCTCCTGACGGGAGCTGGCACCACCAGATTCCCGTGATCCATGAACTGCCCAACCCAGGGGAGACGAAGTATGGTCCGTGCACCATACTTCTAGCGGCGCCCCCGCTGCGAGAAGCGTGTGCACATGATCGGGTTGACCAAACCAGGCTGCCTGATGCAATGGTGTCCCACCATCAAGGCCCGGAGCAGTGAGGGATGCCTGCGCATCTATCAGCAGTTGTACCGGCCAGGCCGCATTCCTGCCTGCCATATCCGCCAATAATCGATCCTCACCAGGGTTACCCGTATGGGCAAGGTGTGGGCTCGCCAAAAGAATTCGTCGGGCTTCCGCCTCTCTGCCACTCGACATTGCCACAGCTAACTGGTCGGCCTCAGTGAGAGAAGTGCTCGCGCCCTGATCAGTCAGATAAGTAGCGATTGCGGTGAACCCGCGACGGACAGCATGCGCATAAGCAGTCTTCTGATACGCATTCAGTGCATTGATCTTTGCACCGGCACGAACGAGTTGCTGCACGGCCCGTAATCGGCAACGACGAACCGCAACGTGTAGCGGCGTCTCTGATGCAGGGCCCCTGCGCATCTCAATATCCACACCCTTCCGCAGGATCCTTCGCAATCGCGCATCTCCAAAGTGCCCATATTCTGTATCTAGGAACGCATGTAACGTCATATCCAGTTTGTTTACCCGCAATGAGAGGTCTCGCACTTGATCCCCGCATCGACGTACTAGCCCAACCAACTTGGGTTCAAACCCTTATTGAATACCTGCATACTTAACTTCATTTCAAACACAAGCTCACCACAATGTCCAGCCCAAAAACCCGGCCAACAGAAGTAAACGTACAGGATTTTCTGGACGCACTGGGGCGCCCAGAACAGCAGGAAGACAGCGCTATTCTCCTTCGCATGATGGGGGAAGCCACAGGCGATTCACCGACGATGTGGGGCCCTACCATCATTGGGTTTGGTCAATTCCATTACCGCTATGCTTCTGGGCGCACTGGTGAATGGTTCAAGGTAGGGTTCTCACCCCGAAAAAAAGCCTTCAGCCTGTACTTGGCCGGTGGATTAGATCACCACAAAGAAGATTTGAAAAAACGGTTCTATCACGATTCGTGTGGAATGATTAAATTTGGGTAAACCAAATTTAATCATTTCCATGCAAGACACCATAATAGATTTAATGATGCGATACACCTTGAGACTCAGTCCTGAGTGGCAAGTTG
>MPNB01000022.1 GCA_002238805.1 Rhodothermaceae bacterium bin80
AGTGCTTCATATCATTTCGTTACCTCCATAATACGCTAAGGCCGCTACCAACCGGAGCGACAGGTGTTGGGCGGGATTCGCACCCGCCACAGAAAAGCGCCTTTCCACGGCGCACGGCGAAGATGGGTTAGCAACATATAGGTGGCCCACTTCGCTCGGAATGGTGGCCCACATGGCTCGGAATCAGTGGTTCACATGGTCGGAATACGCAGGTGGCGCAATGGTGGCGATGGATTCCAACTCAATCAAGTGCTTCACTGTAGGTCAAAGCAATATATCGCGCACCACATGAGCCTCTTCCACACCCGTGAGCTTGTGGTCCAGCCCCCGAAACTTCACCGTAAGACGATTGTGGTCGATACCCAACTGGTGTAGCAGCGTAGCGTTTAGATCGCGAATATGCACGGGATTCTCGAGTACGTTGTAAGAATAGTCGTCGGTGACCCCATACTCAAATCCCGGGCGAATACCGCCGCCAGCCATCCACAGCGAAAAGCAGCGTCCGTGGTGGTCGCGCCCACTGCTGGGATGGCCGAGTGCCCCCTGGCTGTAAATAGTACGCCCGAACTCTCCGCCCCAGACCACAAGGGTCTCATCCAGCAGTCCGCGCCGCTTCAAATCCTTGACCAGTGCAGCAGAAGCCTGGTCCACATCAAGACACTGTGCCGGCAACTGCTTCTGAAGCGCAATGTGCTGGTCCCACCCGCGATGAAAAAGCTGCACAAACCGCACCCCTCGTTCTATCATTCGCCGCGCCAATAGGCAATTGGCTGCATAACTGCCGGCGCGCCTGGATTGCGGCCCGTAGAGATCAAAGACCTCTTCCGGCTCGTCCGAAAAATCCGTTAGCTCGGGGACAGCCGTCTGCATGCGGTAGGCCATTTCATAGGCCGAAATCCGTGCCAATGTTTCCGGGCTCCCGACATCTTCAGCTTTCTTTTGGTTCATGGCCGCCAAGTCGTCCAACATCCTTCGACGCTGCCCGCGCGTGATGCCGGGCGGATCCTTCAAATACAGGACCGGATTGACTCCCGGCCTAAGCAGTACGCCCTGATGTCTACTGGGCAGATACCCGCTGCCCCAAAGTCGCGCAAAAATCGGCTGCCCTGGATTTTTGCCTGAGCCCTGTGAAAGGAGCACAACGTACGAAGGCAGATTCTCGTTTTCGCTGCCGAGTCCGTAACTGAGCCAGGCTCCGAGACTCGCATGGCCGATTTGCTGTGATCCGGTGTTTATGAAAGTGATCGCCGGGTCATGATTTATGGCCTCAGTGACCATCGACTTGACGATGCAAATGTCATCAGCAATAGTTTGCGTATGCGGCAAGAGGTCACTGATCCATGTTCCGTGTTTGCCGCACCGCCGCATGGGCCAGTTCGGCGCAACAACTGGAAAGGAAGCCTGATTGACCGTCATGCCGGTGACCCGCTGGTCTCCACGGACGGAATTAGGCAGTTCTGTTGCGTGCAGATCGAGTTGCTGCGGCTTGTAGTCGAACAGGTCCACGTGAGACGGCCCGCCGGACTGGAACAGATAAATGATGCGACGCGCCTTTGGGGCAAAATGCGGTCCTGGTGGACGCTTGATCAGATCCGGAAAAAGAAGTGCGGCAAGGCTCATACGACCAATACCGCGAGCAGACTGCCCAAGAAACGTGCGACGCGTAATGGTGCGCTCGTAGGCGAGTAGCGGATTCATCAGTTGCGGGTGATGGTTTCGCTGAGATTGAAAAGCAAGCTCGCCACTACTGTCCAAGCTGCATGTGTGGCCAAATCTGCCGATAATGCTACCGACGATGCGCCATCGCTCAAGATGGCACGAGCGCGGGCAGGATCGGCCTCAAATACACGCATCTCTTCCGCCAGACGGGTTTCCAGGCGTTGCCGATCTTCCCTGTCAGGCTCGCGGCCCGTCACCGCCTCGAAGGCATATACAATCCGTTCCGTTTCCGGTACAGTGCTGAGGAGTCGAGCTGCAAAAGCTCTACTGGCCTCTACAAATTGCGGATCATTAAGCAATACTAGCGCCTGCAAAGGTGTGTTCGTGTTTTCGCGCTGCACCGTACATACCTCTCGCGTTGGTGCATCGAAAACCATCATGCTAGGCGGGGGCGCCGTCCGTTTCCAGTAGGTGTACAGACTGCGGCGGTAGAGCTTTTCACCATGATCCTGGACAAACGTCTGGGCCGTAGCGGGCGTGCTCCCGTAGTGGCTGACTTCCTTCCAAAGCCCGGCGGGCTGGTAGGGATGAACACTGGGACCGCCCAGTCGGCGTACCAGTAACCCGCTTATGGCCAAGGCTTGATCGCGAATGAACTCGGCCTGCAGCCGGAAACGCGGGCCGCGGGCCAAAAGGGCGTTCTGCGGATCTCGCGTCAACAGATCCGGCGTGGCGCGGCTCGATTGCCGGTACGTAGCGCTCATGACCATGGTCTTGAGGAGCGCCTTTGTATCGAATCTGGATTCCACAAACGTGATGGCCAACCAATCCAGCAGCGCGGGGTGCGTCGGCAAGGAACCACGTGCACCAAAGTCTGCTGCTGTAGTGACGAGCCCGCGTCCAAACAGCATTTGCCAGAATCTATTAACAGTAACGCGAGCTGTCAGCGGGTGGGATGGATGCATCAGCCACTCAGCCAAATCCAACCGCGTGGCATCTTCCTGCAAAGGCGGCAACCAAGATGGTACACCGGGCGATACAGAATCGGTGGGCTGGTCATATTGGCCGCGGTACAGGATGCGCGTCGGACGCGGGACATCAGTTACCGCCATGACCATCGTGGGATGCGGCTCCGTGAGAACGCGCAGCCGCTCTTCGAGATTGGCAATGGCTTGACGCAGCGGCGCAGCCTCTTCTGCCCGCTCATAGAATGCCTGACGCAAAAGGTCCGAATCCCCGCCGCCATTTACCAGCGCGTGCTGCACTTCCGCAGGCAGCGTCGTGCCGTCATCAACGCCCTCCATGGCCAGCACTCGAAAATGCTTCGCTACCTGCCGATTTCCGGCGCCAAAGTTCAGCATCACCGTAAAGTGCGGTGCTTCCCTCGCATCAAGCGGCTCATCAAACGTGAGCGTTAGATGAGCTGGTGCGCTTCGCACCGGATGGGGTGACCAGCCATTGTGTCGCCGGTCGTCAAGCACGTTTTCCGGGGCATAGTCTGGATGGATATGCGATGCTGTCACACGTGCCAATCCAAGCGTACTGTGAAAATCCACTTGGTCAGCCGGTAGTGCACCAGCACGCACGTGAACACTCGTTACGACGAAGGACTCGGGCAGGTCACCGTTGCCGTGTCCCAGCGCGCCGGAAACGTTATGCGGGTAAAAGACCACACGCAGCCCGGTGATTGTGGCATCCAGATCTTCAGTCACGGTAAGCGAAACATTGTAGGCAGCAAAGTATGCGGGCTCGTCAATACGCACCGAACCGTCGGGCTGCACTTCACCCGTATATCCCGAGTTGGGCGTAGTCACTTTGGTGGCTTGCAGCGGATGCAGCTGCAGGTTCTGGCCACGCAAATTGAGCAATGATCGCTCGCGCTCTTCCCAAATGCCCTGAACTAGATCGGCACGGCCAGTTTCGGCACGCAGCATTGCTAAGTCGGCCTTTACCTGTTCGATTTCAGCTTCCGTCGCAAGGGGACTCAAGGTTTCGAGTCGCGGTACAGCGTTTACGCCGCCGTCTCCGTCCAGTCCACGCTCGGGCACACTGTTGAAGAAGGCGAAAAGGCGGTAATAATCACGCTGGGTGATCGGATCATATTTGTGATCGTGACACTGCGCGCAAGCAAACGTGAGCCCGAGAAAGACCTCGCCCGTCGTCTTGACGCGGTCAGCCACATAATTGACGAGGTTTTCTTCTGGAATCGTACCACCCTCGTGCGTAATCATGTGATTCCGGTGAAACCCTGTAGCCATGTGTTGCGCGTCGGTAGCTTCCGGCAACAAGTCGCCTGCAAGCTGTTCGATCACGAATTCGTCGAACGGCTTGTTAGTATTGAAGGCGTGAATGACCCAGTCCCGCCAGAGCCACATATGTCGGCCACCATCGATCGAATAGCCGTTCGTATCCGCGTAACGCGCCAAATCCAACCAGTGCACAGCCATACGTTCGCCAAAGTGCAGTGACGCTAGGATTCGATCCACCAAGTGCTCATATGCATCTGGCCGGTTATCAGCCACGAACGTACGTACATCCTCCACCGACGGCGGTAATCCCGTGAGATCCAGATGCAGCCGACGTATCAATGTGCGCTGGTCTGCTTCTCCAGCAGGCTCAAGTCCATCTTGCTCCAGCCGCGCCAGGATAAAGTGGTCAATTTCATTTTGTGCCCACTTTCGCTGGCGTACTCTAGGCAAATCCGGCAACTTTTGGGGGATGAGCGACCAGTGGGGCTTCCACTCCGCGCCTTGGGCGACCCAACGGGTAAGTGTTTGGATTTCGGAATCAGTGAGAGCGTGCAGGGCCTCTGGCGGCGGCATGCGCTTCTGGGGACGCTTGTCGGTAATGCGGCGCACGAGCTCGCTGGCTCCTGGGTTGCCCGGCACGATGACATGCCGCGTTGTATCGTCACGCAACGAAGCATACAGCCCGGCCTCCGTGTGGAGACTCAATTCGGCTTCACGGCTTTCCGGGTCCGGGCCGTGACAGGCATAGCAGTTGTCCGCCAGAATGGGCTGGACATCAAAATTGTAGTCCACCCCCGGACTTGCGTCCTGCAAACAACCCGCGGTGACAAGTGTCAGAAGTAGCGGGCCCAGCGTCCTATGGCCCCAACGCGCCATTACCAAGCTATGCCGTAATCCTCGCCATGGTTACCGGTGCTGCCCCACATGGTTCCGCAGTTGTGACAGCAATGAGCTTCCGTCCTTTGTGCATGGTTACTCCCGCTGCCTGACACATGCTGGCCGTACAGGAAGATGCACAGGCGTCCTTTATCTGGATCAACCAGCAACATTTATGTGTTGCTGCGGCTGTCCCATGAACCATCTCGTCGAATCGATCCTACGAGGTAATAGGAAGGACTCGAGCGAGAAACAAGCTCTTGCTCCCCCAAACCAGTTGACGAGGATACGCCCCGAGCACAGCCCTCAGCTGTGCGTGAAACCGTTCCCCCGCGATGCTACCAATGTGCCGCCGACAGCGTACGCAATGCAGTAATTCCCACTATGTGTCTCCCAGAAATCAGAAATCCGTATCAGGTTCGACAAGGTCGATTTCTTGGATCCAAATATTGCGATAACGCACATCATGACCTTCTGCCTGCAACTTTAATCCACCCGGTACATCCGTGATGCCACGGCCTTCATCATTGCCTCCATCAATACCCGAATTCGGACCACCCCATACTTTTTCAATTGGCACGTTCTCGTGTACCTTCACTCCATTGAAGTAAAGCGTAACCATGGCACGCTCGGTGCGCTCACCCTCCTCAAAGCGCGCAGCACGAAACACCACATCATAGGAATTCCATTGTCCTGTACCGTTGTACGGCCAGTACTGGGCTGCTTTTTCATTAATCACCGCAGCCATGCCGTGCTTGGTTGAATCACCATCAAGCACTTGGATTTCATAGCGATTCTGAAGGTAAACGCCACTGTTGCCACCCGTTTCGGTGATCAGAAATTCTACGTGCAGCCTGAAATCCCGAAATTTCGTCTTAGTCACGATGTCGGCCGCACCATAAAGTCCACCTGCTGCCGAGGAATCTTTGCTGCTTACTACAGTCCCCTCGTCCACGGGATCATCCACAATCTCCCATTTTATGGGTAATTCAGCAGCGAAACGAGGCCCCTCCCAGTAGGTCCAATTCTCATCCAGAGATTCACGGGTTCCGTCAAAAAGCACCATGGCACCTTCTGGTGCGGGGGTGCCAACGCCAGTCTGTGCACGGGCGGGGAGTGCAATTACCACTAGGAGGAATAAAGTTGTTACTGTCTTGTACATGTGTAGAACTATTCGTTGAGTGTGATTACCAGTTACCAACCTAAGTTACGGATTATTACGGATAGAACCTAGACCACACTCTGGGCGTAGCAGCCCCTCCTCAGATATCTTTATCAATGGAAAAGGCAACATTCGGCGCAGGCTGTTTTTGGGGCATAGAAGAAATGTTTCGGCAACTCCCGGGCGTAACCGAAACTGCTGTGGGTTACTCAGGAGGGCAGACAAAGAATCCAACCTACCATGAGGTGTGCTCAAAGCACACAGGTCACGCTGAGGTCGTGAGTATAACATTTGATCCGACCCAGGTTACATATGCACAACTCTTGGATATCTTCTGGAACAACCATAACCCGACCACACCAAACCGCCAAGGCCCGGATGTGGGCTCCCAGTACAGATCCGTCATTTTCTATCATTCCGAATCACAGAAGACGGAAGCAGAGGCTTCACTAACACGATTTCAGGCGCGGCTTACACGCCCCATTGTCACAGAAATCACACCGGCATGCACCTTCTATCGCGCAGAAGAATACCATCAGCAATACCTGGAAAAGCGCGGCCTAACTCACTGTCATTTGTAGACCGTCTCTGCTGCAAAACCTGTTTCACGGTAAAGGGTACGGGGAACTCGTTACGGGTAGACTAGCCCTGAGGTTCGGTCAGAGGCTTGCTCAATCTTTGCGTTGGTGGACAGGAACCAGACGCTCTTGATTATATCTACCAACAGGTGTCGCCAGGGTTTATGCTCCGGCCTCCGTTGAACGAATTACTACCAAATCCAATGTTCCCTCCACACTATTTGGGGAGGAGCCTCAAATTCTACAGCGTGTAGCCGGTCACGAATGCCTCAGCAGCATAGAACTCAGGTAACCCAAGTCTATTAAGTGCCTCCGCGGTCCCTGTATTTCGATCACGGGCTCGCTGCCAGAACTCCCGATCATCGTAAGCCCCCGGATACATTGCCCGATCCTTCTGGCTTTCGTGCTTGAAAATGGCCTCTATCTTGCGAGCCATCTCTGCTCTTGAAATTGGTGTAAAAACGTCAGCCTGGTGTATTTCCCACTCCTGCCATGCGCCACGATATAGCCATACCTTGGGCCCCTGCACCGCTCTTTCCCGATTGTAGCACTCCAGAGCTCGCTGTATCGCAAAATAGCATATTCGATGGGTGCCATGCGGGTCAGACAGATCTCCCGCTACAAATATGTGGGCAGGCATCTGTTCTTTCATGAGATCCAGTATAATTCGTTCATCCTCCTCACCAACCGGTTTTTTCTTAATGCGCCCAGTCTGATAGAACGGGAGATCAATGAACCGTGCATTCTTCCGGCTCAGTCCCATAACCTCAATCCCGGCAACAGCCTCCGCGTAGCGGATGGCTGCCTTAATATGCTGCACCGCAGGAAGATCAACCATGCCCGAACTCTTGTTCTCTAGGAACTCCAACAATTCCTTCTTGCGCTCACGACAAATTTCCGCCGCCTTACCGATTATGCCCAGTTGATTCAGACACATCTCTACAAAGCCCAGATAACGTGACACGTCTGCATCAAATACCGCAACCGAACCATTAGTCATATATGCGACAATGACTTCATTCTGGTTCCGGACCAACTTGTCCAGCATTCCTCCCATAGAAATTACATCGTCATCCGGATGTGGACTGAAGAGAATAACGCGCTCACCGACAGGAAGCTGATTCCGGTAACAGATCCTGCGCCGCAAATCATCAAATACGTGTAGACATAACTCGTCAATCTCGGGATATGCGTAGACCAAACTGTGCAGCCGGTTGTTCTGAAAATCTGCTTCTTCTAACTGGAGTA
Source organism: Rhodothermaceae bacterium bin80 (assembly GCA_002238805.1). Lineage (GTDB taxonomy): Bacteria > Bacteroidota > Rhodothermia > Rhodothermales > Bin80 > Bin80. The sequence goes on from MPNB01000022.1 coordinate 7,773, forward strand.
TGGCTTTATCTACGCGCTCTGACAACCAGATAATGGCTCGCTTGGCCATCGGCAGATCCCATTCCACATCATGGACCAACCACGGGGTTCGCTCTCGAGTAAGCGCACCGGCTGCCGCGCGATCCAGATATATAGCACTTCTGGGATGCTCCTGTAAGTATGAGGCGGTCACCTCTTCGTTTACCGGCTCTTCCACTGCGCGGCGAACAATACTTGCTTTCCCCTCGCCCGACGCCATTAAGATGATCTCCTTGGAATCTAATATCGTACCAACGCCGACAGTCAGTCCCTGTCGGGGTACGTATTCATCTCCAAAGAAATGGCTGGCCGCATCCTTTCGAGTGATCGAATCCAGTATCACTTTTCGCGTCCGATCACTGCGGGAACTCCCGGGCTCATTGAAGCCAATATGCCCACTTCGGCCAATGCGAAGCAGGACAAGGTCCAAGCCTCCAGCAGCCCGAATAGCCTCTTCATACGACCTGCAACAGCTATCTACTTCAGCTGAGGGCAGATTTCCCGGTAGTGAGTGGGTCTGATCCTTGGGCACGTTGATGTGATCTAGAAGATTTTCCCGCAGAAAGCGATAGTAACTCTGCAGACGGTCTGGCTCAATCGGATAATACTCAGATAGCTCAAAAGTTATCACTTTGGAAAAATCTAGGCCTTCCTCTCTGTGCATCCCAATCAGCTCCTTATAGACATCCAAGGGCGTAGTACCGGTAGGGAGCCCGAGAACTGTATTCAATCCTCGGGCAGTCCGATCTTTGATGACCGCACCAATATGGTGCGCTACTTCATATGCAACAGCGGCAGCATTTTCAAAAATATGCACAGGCATGTGCTCACGACATGAACCAGCGGGAATCGACATAGAAAAAGAGGTAAGTAAGCGACTTCATCCACAGAACGGGTTTAACCCCGACCTGCCTACCCTGCTCCAGGGTCTGACCATCTTCGGACCAAAACTATACTGTCCGTAATAAACATCATATCGCTGCATCCCTCATATTTTGATAGTAAGCGCTTTTTTCGTATCTTGTTCTGTGCCTCGTTGTGGTACGTAAACGTAACACTGACACTTAGCTAAGTCTCTCCTTCCCAAGGGATGCGGCTGCATGTTTCCGCAGCGGATAATATGGACGAGAGCCCAAAAAATAAAACCTACAGAAACATCTATGGATCGCCCAATCAAAGTCTTATTCATCACTGGAGAAGTTCATCCATTTACCAACGAAAGCGATGTCGGGACTTTGACCAGATGCATACCCGAAGAGCTTCAGACGCTTGGTAACTATGAAACCAGGATTATGATGCCTCGTTACGGGACGATCAGTGAACGTAAAAACAGCCTGCATGAAGTTATTCGTTTCCGCCGCACGAAGGTGCGTATGGGACGCATGACGGAAACATTGACCGTCAAAGTAACGGCAATTCCTGGAACCCGGCGACAGGTTTATTTCATAGACAACAAAAATTTCTTCAAACGAAAAGGTTTGCACCAGGACAAACTGGGTAACGTCTTTGAGGACAATGCCACCCGGGCGCTCTTTTTTGCACGGTCAGTTCTGGAAACTGTGCGCAAAATGCAGTGGCAGCCTGATGTCGTTCATGCACTCGGATGGATCGGTGGTTTTGTACCCCTGATGGTGACTACCGAATACAAAAACGATCCACTGTTTGAGTCTGCAAAAATTGTTTATACCCCGGATGATGTTGAGGCCAATGCAACGGTTTCACATGAGCTGGTAAAGAATATGAAGCTCTCCCTCAACGGTGACCTTTCTGGAATGAGTATGACTGATCTGGGCAAGCAGTTTTCAGATCTGGTCGCGTATCCGCCATCCCTGAGGCAGGAACCCGGATCATCCATGCAGTTCAGTGCTGAGACCGAGCAAATGATCGCACAGGCAGGCGATCTGTATGAGAATCTATTGAGCGCAGAGGCTGTCTAGCGGGGAACACAGTGCTCTCACCAGGGTTGCAGGACTCTGGTCGCGCGCTCTGTACCAATTCAAGCGCCCGCCGCGTTCTTGGGCATATCCTTCACATGCCCCTGCCAACTGCTTATGCGCCCAATTTGCTGTTATCTTTTGCTTTCGCTGCTCATTGTGGCAGCCTGTACGGACCCAACCTCCGACGTCGGTCTGGATTTGCTGGGAGAGAGCACAAATCCCAGGACTAAGACCGCACTGTCAAAGTCGTTTTCGTCTTCATCGCTCGTCGACATAACAGGAGCTGCGCCCCGTGTGCTCGTCGGGGCTGCTGACGATCCGTTAACCGGTCAGGTTGAGGCATCCGGTTTTTTGGACTTTGCAGGGCAGTTTTCTGGCGCCTCGTCAGACGCCATAAGTGAAGTTCAACTAAGGCTTGCGCGTAATTATGATTTCGGGGATACAACAGGCGTACTCCAGTTTTCTCTGCATCAGGTTCTTACTGAATGGGACCAGAGTGGACTTAAAGCCGACACTGTTTTGACAATTGGCCCTGAAATCATCAACGTCAACGTAACAACGCGAGACACACTCATCACGATTGATCTGCCAACTGCGTGGATTGATGCAAACGAAGATGTACTTCGAAGCGATAACTTTGGCTCAGAATTTTACGGATTTGCTCTCGTAGATAACGACAGCGAACAAGTGGCCGGGTTCAATTCCGTATCCACCACACTTGTGGTAACGTCAACGGCTGGACCGACGACATTTATTGTAAGCAGCACGTATACAAAAATTGAGCGAAAGACAGAACCCGATCCCCCGAATGACCTCGTCCTGTTCCAAGACGGTGCAGGCCCCGCGATCGCACTTGACTTTGATCTCGAGGACTTCTCAAACCTACCTATCAACGGCGCGGTACTCACTTTCAGTGCCAATACGGTAGCCAGTCAAAACGCCCCTCCAAATTTTGTGCGTCCACTCTCGCGCAGGCTGCAACTGGTTGCAGTGGCATCTGATGAAGAAGCCCCTGCAATCTTGGTTGGCGAAGCCGACCTGAATGAGGACGGTAAGTACCGCTTCTCCGGGCAAGATCTCAGCATTTTCTTCCAGAGCGTCTTTTTTGGGTCACTAGAGTACGAGTATTTAGAATTGCGTGCACCCGTGATTAATAATGCCTTGAACACTGTCCTCCTATACGGTACTAACACCGGGGATATGTCTCCGCGTGCAACTATTATTGCGTCGCCATGAGAAAATACTGTTCATGTGCTATCCTAACAGCGCTGATCCTGGCGAATAATATTCAGGCTCAGGGGCAGGATGATGGTTCGTTCTACTCCCGGTATGGGATTGGGGAACTTAGTTCATTCGCTTCCAGCCAGTCTCAGTCTCTTGGCGGTGCGGGGACTGCGCTCTTCTCATACGATTACATGAACTTCAGCAATCCTGCAACGTGGAGCCGACAGACACTGGTTCGTGTTGCCGCCGGAGCGCAGTTCAATCGAATACATGCCCAAGATGCGGGTGGACGAAATGAGCGCTTGATCCATGGAAATTTCAATGCACTCCAGATCGGAGTGCCCCTCCTATCTACGCGACTAGGTTTGGGAGCCTCCTACGAACCTTACAGCCAAATTAATTATGAAGTATCAAGTACAGGAACCTTAGATGCGGGAGTGGAGGGAGAACTGCCCTATCAGATTCATCATGAAGGCTCTGGAGGTCTGCGTCAAGCAAGGATTGGCCTCGGACTGAGGTTAAGCCGATGGGCTTCGATTGGCGCATCTGGTGATTTCATTTTTGGAATCATCAGAGAGGGACGACGTACTACATTTGCATCCTCTGATCTCCTTGAAACCAGATTAGTGCGCAGTACCCGCTTATCTGGATTCACTTCGTCTGCTGGTGTAGCACTGTCCTTCAGTGGCGAAGAATACGAGATATCTGTTGCTGCCAGTGGAAGCTTACCAGTAACTCTGACAGGAACCCGGGCATTAACCCTTGGAGAAAGTCTGGATCTCGATACCTTGGGGGTAACAACTAGGGGAAACGTGAAGGTGCCACTCCGAGTACGTGGTGGATTGTCCTTCCGATATCAGAACCGCTGGCTACTGAGCGCCGAAGTCCGGCAGGAACCTTGGTCCTCTGCTTCCAGTACCTTACCTTTCGCAGGGTTCAAGCCGAATAATTTGCGTGACCGTATGCGTTATGGAGGAGGCGTGGAGTTTATCCCCGCAGGAGCTGCATTACAGGCATCTTATTTGCGCCGGGTAGCCTATCGTATCGGTTTCTATCGAGACAACCTTTATGTGAGTCCGGCACCCGGCATGGATATTGCTGTTAATGCCATTACAGGCGGATTTGGTCTACCCACATTATTTTTTGGTACCAAGGTTGACATTACCTTTGAAGTTGGTACGCGCGGATCTACCGATCAAAACCTGATCCGTGACCGGTTTATCGGCGTGTCAGCCACTTTAAATGTCGGAGAACGTTGGTTCGTCAAACGAAGGCTCGGATAAGTCATTTGCTGGCATATTCTTGCTTAAATTCTGTAGTTAGTGAAATCCAGATCCTATGTATCGCATCTCCACTTGCCTGCTGGCCCTATTGATCATCTCAGTCCCGCTGGTGTCTACGATTTCAGCGCAGACCGCCGACGATGACGACCGAGAGATTAGAAGACATTACAGTCTCTACTTCGAGAACTTCAAAAATCAAAACTACCGTGATGCTTTGCATTGGCTGGTATGGATCCTGTATAACGCACCTGACGGCTACAAGCGCTACACGGATGTGAACTTCAGGCGCGCCATTGAGACCTTTCAGGCACTGGCCAATGAGGAGGAGGATGCCGCAAAGAAACGTGCGTGGCTCGATTCTGCACTTGTGCACTTCGATCGGGTGATCCCCGTTCTCTCCGAACTCGAAGTAGAGATTGACCCGTTCATTTGGACCCGCAATAAGGGACGATTCATTCAAACCAATATCAATGAACTCGCTGATCTTCGCTCCGAAATGATCGCAGCATATCGAAGCTCCTATGAAATGGATCCGCAGCGCATAGATCCCTATTACCTTGATGTCATTGTTTCGGACCTATATCAGGGGGGAGATATCGGGGCTACACTCAATTTCCTGCGTGAACTCAGAGACAAGCGGGGAGATGAAGAGAGTATTGAGGGATTGATCCACAAGTATTTCGTTGTGATTCCCCCGGATGAGCAAATTGCCTTCCTAGAGGAGCAGTACGAAGCTGACCCCGACAACGCCGAACTAGTTACGCAGCTCTTTGGACTGTACCAGCAGGAAGCTTATCGTGAAGAAATGCTGGGACTTGCAGACAAAATTCTTAGTATGGAACCTACTGCAGCAACATTGCGGTTGTTAACTCGGATGTACGTCGAAGATGGTGACAACGAACGTGCCATTGAACTCTTCGAGCAAATGCGGGCCCTGCCAGATGTAGAAATCCTTGCTCAAGATTATTACAATATCGGGTTGGCATATCAGGATATGGAAAGCTTTCGCGAGGCGCGCGACCACTTTAGATTGGCCATAGATACTGACCCGGAATTTCAGCCAGCCCGTGTTGCTATTCCAAATCTGTATTCCACAGCCGTTGCCAGCTGTGGGGTGGCCGATCGTGAACAGGCCGCAGTGTTCTGGTTGATTGCAGATGAATATTCTCGCATCGGCGATCAGGAAGGTGTCAACCGAATGGCTACTGCCTACCCTACCGCCGAAGATATTTTCTACGTAACCCGCTGGAATGCAGATGAAAGTACACAGGCGAGTTATACTTGTCGTGGTATGACCATAAGTGGTACAACTACGGTTCGGCAACGTCGTTAAACATTCCTGCAAACTCGATACCCCTCAGGAGAGAATCCTGTAGGATCAGATAAGCGACGTAATAATCCACTGCCTCACTTTTATCATTTGCGACGGGGCAACATGGTTTGGCGTACCGTTGTAACGTCGGGACCCCTAGCTATTGACCCGTCGTCACTCTGTATTCTTGAGTATGCCGAACATTGAATCAATTAAAGCCCGCCAAATCCTTGATAGCCGGGGTAACCCTACCCTGGAAGTTGATGTTACCGCCGGAGGGGGAGCGTTTGGACGGGCTGCCGTCCCTAGCGGAGCATCTACAGGCGAACATGAAGCTGTAGAACTTCGTGACAGCGATGCATCTCGCTATTTAGGCAAAGGGGTCTCCAACGCAGTCACACATGTAAATCAAGAGATTGCATTGGCTCTGCAAGGGTACGATGTATGTAACCAGGTTGGATTGGATCGAGCACTCATTGAACTAGATGGAACTCCGAATAAGAGACGTTTGGGAGCAAATGCAATCCTTGGAGTATCTCTTGCGGCTGCAAAAGCAGCCGCAGCGGCAGTAGGCCTACCCCTGTATCGTTACATTGGCGGTGCGAACGCCTATACCCTTCCGGTCCCCATGATGAATATTATCAACGGCGGCCGCCATGCGGATAATCGTGTAGATATGCAGGAATTTATGATTATGCCTGCCGGTGCTGCTTCTTTCTCCGAAGCCCTTCGCATAGGGACAGAAATCTTTCATAAACTCAAAAAGGTACTTGCTGGTAAAGGGTATAGTACCGCGGTCGGCGATGAAGGCGGTTTTGCTCCCAATTTGAAATCAAATGAAGAAGCAGTAGAAGTGATTCTGGAAGCCGTGGTGCAGGCCGGATTTGAGCCCGGTTCTGATGTATTCATAGCACTGGATCCAGCCGTGAGCGAGATGTTTGAAGACGGTGCCTATGTATTCTGGAAAAGTGATCCGGGAACAAAGCACTCCAGTGAGGACATGGTGGAGTTGTGGAATAACTGGGTACAACAATACCCGATCGTCTCCATCGAAGACGGGCTTGATGAAAACGACTGGAGAGGATGGCAGCTACTTACCAAAACAATTGGAGATCGTGTGCAGCTCGTGGGAGATGATCTGTTTGTAACCAATACTGGACGCCTTCAACGTGGAATCCAAGAACAGGCTGCTAACTCGATACTTATTAAGCTCAACCAGATTGGCACACTCACGGAAACGTTAGACGCAATCGAAATGGCGCATAAGGCCGGCTTTACTGCGGTCATCAGCCACCGATCGGGCGAGACCGAAGACACTACAATTGCTGACCTTGCCGTGGCCACAAACAGTGGACAAATCAAAACTGGCTCCGCCAGTCGGAGTGACCGACTTGCGAAATATAACCAACTGCTTCGCATTGAGGAAGAGCTTGGAGTTTCAGCATATTATCCCGGTATAAGAGATTTTAGAATTTAAGAGGAACAGTGAATGGCGTCTACAGCAACACCACAGCATGCTTCAACGGGCAGGCGTCTTACGCGCCTGCTGTTTATAGGTCTGGTGTTTGCGGGGTTGCTCTGGTTCACCTGGTTTGACAGTTATAGCCTGATCCGACGGGCCAAATGGCAGCGGGAATATGAGCAACTGGTGGAGGAAAATACGCAGTTAAAAAGCGAAATAGCCGAGCTCCAGTCTATGCTTGAAAAACCACCAAGCGACGAGACGATAGAAAAAATCGCGCGTGAGCAATATGGTATGCGACGCGATGGAGAAACTGTTTATCGAGTAGAGGAACAATAAAAATGCACGCTATCGGCATTGATCTTGGCGGTACTAATATTAAGGCTGCTTTAGTCCATAAAACATTCGGATTGGTTAACACTAACTCAGTCCCAACCGAAGCTGAAGAGGGCAAAGAACATGTACTAAATCAAATATCCTTAGCCGTAAAACCTTTCTTGAAACGCAGAAATCGCATACTCGGCATAGGTATAGGCGCCCCTGGGACAATTGATCTCGATAGAAAGTCGCTAATTCATCCACCAAACATGCCCGGATGGGGAGTTGTTAACCTGCGATCAGCTCTAAAAAAACGTTTAGGAAAACGACTGAACGTTTTTGTTGAGAATGATGCCAACGCGGCCGCTCTTGGATCTGGACGCTACGGAGCAGCACGGAACTATGATCACTTTATCATGGTCACGCTCGGGACAGGAGTCGGCGGCGCTATCGTATTCAATAACCGAATCTTTCGAGGTGAGACCGGAGCGGCCGGAGAACTTGGACATATGTCCATCAATTTTGATGGTCCACCGGATATGGCCGGTGTCAATGGGGCCATTGAAGCATACCTAGGACAGCGATTCCTGACAGGACATGCACGCGAACAATTGGGTAAATATCCCGACAGCGCGTTGTGTGCAGCTCCGGGACTAGCGAACCTCACTCCCGCCGTAATTGCAGGAGCAGCTATGAATGGAGACCTAGGTGCCACTGAAGTCCTCAAGTGGGCCGGACAGAAGCTGGGCTGTGTATTGGGCGGCGTTGTTAACCTCCTCGACATACGTACTATTGTCATAGGCGGAGGTATTTCCAATGCGGGCGACTTGTTGTTGGAGCCAGCACGAGACATCATTAAGTCATACATAAAGCCCGGTATGCGCGACAGCGTTGTCGTAATTCAGGAAACGCTCGGAAACGAGGCCGGTATGCTTGGTGCTGCCAGTCTTGTATTCGATCAGATCGATGACGATAACCGCAAACGGTGACGTCGTTTTAGGACAACTATTTCGCCTTGCCGCTGTTGGCCTACTGCTTTTTCCTCAGATTACTTGGGCGCAGGAAACTGAATCGCTCACTTCTCCAATAGAATTCAGCGCCCGAGACTCCCTGGTACTGCATTTTGACTCGGGAGCCGGGGATATTGGCACACTTACCGGTAATGCCACCGTATCCTACGAAGGCGTTCAGCTCAGCGCCTACTCTATTACCTTACTCCTGGACCAGGACGAGCTTGTCGCACAGGGGCTTGCCACAGATTCAGGATTCGTGGGCTCACCAGTATTCTCAGAGGGTACCGAAACACTGACTGGATCACGTCTGGCTTACAATATCGCTACCCGCCGTGGACGTGTGACAGAAGCAAGAACACAGTTTGAGGAGGGCTTCATACAAGCGGGGATAGCAAAAGTCAGAGAAGACAGTACAATTTTTATCAAGGACGGTCTCTACACTACATGCAATTGCGGACCGGACGAGACTCCGTCTTATTCACTCCGGGCTCGCAGAATGAAGGTCGTTGATCAAAAATGGGTCTATACCGGCCCCATTCAGCTCTTCATTTTCAATATTCCGCTGCCTGTGTGGCTACCCTTTGGCTTTCTACCCTACCAGGAGGGCCGCAGAAGCGGTCTACTGGCACCAGAATATGGAGAAGACGAGCGAGGTTTTTTCCTGCGCAATTGGGGGTGGTATTTTGCCATGAATGATAATATGGATACGCAAATCCGATTCGGTTTGTGGACAAAGGGCAGTTGGCAGGTTAACCCGGCTTTTCGTTACAACCGCCGCGACCGTTTCAGTGGCAATCTGAACGTTGATTTCCTTCACGAGCGCAGTGGTGAGCGCGATGATCCGGATTTGGTCAAACGAAACAACCTGAGCTTCAGGTGGACCCATAACCAAACCTTCTCTCCAACATCACGCCTGAGCGCAAACGTAAACCTTACATCCAGTACCTACCTGCGCACGGTTTCGTATCAGTACGACGACAATGTTAGACAATCTATTGGTTCCTCCATCCAATTTAATCGCACCTTCAGGGGGAGTAGATCAATTTCCCTAAGCATGCGACAGCAGCAGGTCATATCTACGGGCAGCGTCGACTTGTCTCTACCGCAATTTTCTTTTTCTCAGGGAACAAGAGCTCCATTTAAGCGCGAGAACAGCAGCGGGCAGGATCAGCGCTGGTATGAGAGACTCCAGTACAGTGTATCGTCACGTATCAACAACAGGTACAACTTCCAACCACTCTCAGACGAGGAGCTGATTGCTAATGGCGACACTTTGGCCAATGGGCAACCGATTGATTATCCATGGTATGAGGCGTTATTGGATGAAGGGAAGTACCAGGCTGCCACTGGCAGGACTGATGGTCGTATTCGTTTTGCTGCCACGCACCGCGTACCTATCTCAGCCCCGTTTGCAATACGCCGGATACCCCTATTAGGACAGGTTCGCCTGAATTTTTCGCCGAATGCAAATTATACCGAAGACTGGTTCATCACTTCTGAGCGTCAAACACTTCTGGCTGACGGTACAACCGAAAGAACAACGGAACAAGGATTTTTTGCCCTGAGGCAGTTCAATACAGGGGCATCCGCGAACACAACGATTTACGGGCTTTTTCCTGTCAAACTTGGACAGTACCAGGGATTAAGACACACAGTGCGACCACGGGTTGGGTTTTCATATCGGCCGGATTTTGCTGGCGATACCTGGGGGTATACACGTCCTTTACTGGATCAAGCCGGCCTGCCTGTCGTGGATACATTGGCAACGGGGCCGACCCCGCGCCGCTATAGCATTGTTACGGGCGTACAGAGTGGGGTCCAGAAAGCGATCAATTTTGGGATTGACAATACATTCGAGACCAAGCGGGTGAGCATAGACTCAACCGGATCCGATCAGAGCCGTGTTCTTCGGCTCTTCACTCTAAACGCATCCAGCAGCTACAACTTTGCGGCAGATTCGCTCAGAATGTCTCCCATACGCATAAGCGCCCGCACCAATATTCTAGGCCAGTTCAGCATAAACTTCAGCTCTACCTTCTCACCCTACAAACTCAGCCCCGATGGTAGTCGCATTGTAAACGAGTATGTCTTCTCACTTCGTGATCTAGCTATTGCCCGACTAACGCAGCTGAGTGTACGTGGGAGTATGCAATTGAGTGGACGCACGCGAACTCGTACAGCAGACATGCCGACGGGCACCTCGACCATGCCTCAGTTTGGTAATTCAGTTCCCTCTTTCGGAACAGGCATAAACAATCAGTTTTCGCAAACCAGCGGGGCTGGCGGATTCGAAAATTGGTCATTAAACCTGAGTTTTGTCTATCAGATTACTCGACCGCAATTGGTCCTTCGCCGTTCAGCTACCGTAAATACGGGCTTCAACTTCAGCCTAACACCAACTTGGCGTGTTCGAGGCCAAACAGGCTATGATCTTGAGCGAAAACAAATCGTAACAACGACGCTCAACTTATCGAAAGAGTTCGAGTGCTGGAATATGTCTTTCCGTTGGATTCCATTTGGGACTTACCAGTCGTGGGGGTTCAATTTACACGTGAAGAGTGGTCGCCTAGCAGAATTTCTGCGTTTCCAGCAACCACGTGCAGAACGTAACCGGGGATTTCGGGGGATCTGAACCACATCTCCGCAACCAAACGACCTTACCGCACATGCCGCTTGGTTACTGGCATCCTGATCACCAGTAACGTCCCGCACTCATGCTTTACCAAGTACAAGGCACATCATACCTCTTGGGGCCGTTTGAAGAAGCTCCACTTGACCTTGGTATCCAAGTGCTTACTGGCTACGTGAATAGCCGGTATCCAAATGGTAAAAAAGATTACAGCTTCACTCCACGCACGATGAGCTTCATACAGCCAATTTATAATATTCGCAATGGCACCAAGAAACATGGTAGCCATCAAACCCAGTCACCAAGCTATACTCCAGCGCTCAACTTTTTTGGCTATCGGGACGTACAGAAAAATGGCTGCGGCTACCACCTATCGCAATGGCGGAAGCCAGCAACAATTGGTTTGTGCTATAATCGCCATCAAGGCCGCGCCAGTACCCCCAAAGGGTGATCAGAGGATACGTAACAGCGAGTACCAACCATTTTCTGGCAAGCACTATCTAGAAGAGAGACCGCAGCTGCCAAGCGGATGGCACAGAATATTGACGACTTGATTAATGCCCTCCTCGACCACCTGACGCAAGCCCAAGTAGAAAGAACGCAGGAAATCGCACTGGTGCGTTACAACAGGATCAAAGCACGCAGAGCGCAGGACTGACTAAGCGTTCACCCTACAGGATAAAGTTTGTGGTCAGGGTCATACCAAATAATACGTAAGACGCTACCAATTTTGATGCCATAAATTCTTTTCCTACTGCCAAGTCGTAACGAAAATAATTGTTCTTTATCCTCAAGATGTAATTGTTCTAATCGTTTACCCACTTTCTTGAGCATTTGATTCACGTAGACGTAGTGGTTGCTGCTTTTATTCCCTCGGCCATAAGTTTGTCTTTTGATCTCTGCCCATGTTAGGCCTTCAAAATCGCGTAGCTTAGGCAAGATAATGTCAGTCCAATCTTTCCCTGCTCGTTCGGAATACAAGCTTTCTGGCCAACTCTTGTCTGCGATCACGAATGACCAAGTGGGGGGTTGTGCGTCAAAATTCTTGAGCTGGGATTCCTGTGAAGACCGTGGGCGATTGCTCCCGCCCGGATTGGTCTTGATTTTCGTCCTTTTGTTCCGCTTATTGCGAGATCCCACTACAGCTCACGACGACTAAGGTTCAATTGGCAAGGTATGTTCTTCTAAAAGCCCGCCGTAATACAATGCCATTGACTCCTTGGTAATGACAGAGTTTCCGCGTTCGCCGGGATGAAGGCCGTGTCGAGCCTCTTTCCATGGATCTTCTAAGTGAGTTAAGTCACTAAGCCATTGTGGTTCTTTGTGTCCGTAGACCTCCAACACAATATCAATGTTCTCCTTCTGATCGTCGCTTAATGCATCTACGTCTCCTTTTGGAAAATGACTGACTTCAAATTTCCTTCTGTGGTGATCATAGAGATCACGGCACACGGGGCCATTAGCCCATGCCTCGAACTCTTCCTCAAACAAGGGCTTCTCATCCCACACAAGGGACCACGCTTGGCTGTAATACAAGAGCTTCTGGAGCTTCCATGTAGTGACAGATCCTTTCTTTTCCAGAATGTAATTCGCAACGTCAAATACCGTAGTCATGTCATAGAGGATTGTCAAAGTGTTGCTGGGGGAGCACAGTGTATCACATACTGAGTGTACACATAACCAGCTTTAAGACCGTAAGCTCTCGTCTTAGAGAGCTTACGGTCTTAGCGACAGATAGCTCCAACACAAGTGGTCAGAAAACATTTTTACGCATTTTGTCGTACATTTGAAATCAAAAAGGAAACGGGCTTTGGCGCATTTGTTGAGCTTGTTATTTTGTCCATTCTGTCACTAGGAATTTATTTCGGTTGGTGGACTTGGTCAAGTCGACAACGCCAAACGTTGCTTCTCAGTGAAATCCTGAACCATCTTGAGGAGATGAAGCAAGATGAAAGTTCGCCAGAGAATCATCCTTCTGAGGATTAACTCCTCGAAGCCGTGATGAGAGTACTGGATTATCCGTAGTTTGTATTTTCGGGTGCACCATATTAGGGAAATGCCGTACGTTAGTACAATTAAGTATATAGCTTCCCTTTTTATTGGGGCGTGATTTTAGCGAAGAGTCAAGCACCGATCTTGGAGTCATGGGATTAGCGGGTACAAATTCGTAGTGGTTATCAAGTATGTTATCAAATCTTTAGTTGCAAGTTGGCAAGATAGAAACCACTTACGAATAACCGTGAGGTTGAAGGACAGATGCCTGAAAACCGATCAGAAGTAGAGAATCGCTTTTACTGAAAATCCGGTTTCACTTCCGTCAAGTGATATGGGAACCTTGGCCTCTTCCTCCAGAAAGACCCCCCGTTCTTCTTCTCCGTACTGTGTGTGGTGCACTTCACCGCGGATCCCCAACCTATCTCCGATCATCTTTTCAAGCCCCCCACCTACAGTCAATGTGTGGAATGTTTCGTCGTGGGAATCTATGCCTGAATCAAATTCTCCCAGCCCGCAAAGTTCAAGTGGATTAAAGCACCCGTTGTAGTTGACAGTTAAATCCGCATCCAAACGGCGTACTCTGCCGAGAACATATATACCGGTATCCGGGCCAAGAAGCGAAACCATAAACGAGGGGCTCACACGGAATACCAACGCAGCACCATAGCTGTTTTTCCTCTCTACACTCCACTCATCGGGCCAAGCTTCTCCATACTGGTTTCGACTGTCGGATTGTCCGTCTCCGGGAAACGTACCGCTTGCCGTGCCACCGTGGAGTTGTCCATCAATCTCAAGGCCTATGCTAAAGATGTTGCCTGGGTCCAAATTCAGGCGGTAGCCGACAAGAAATCCTGTACTAAAACCTGATTCGCTCGCTGAAGCGCTCGTGTTGTAAATGTTTCCGCGTTGCAAATAATTCGCCGGCACGCCTGTATTGTCTACGGTTTTTGCATGTTCAAAGCTAATGTGTTCAGCTCCGACGGAGGTGCCTACGTAGAAACTGCCGTTCTGTGCAATTGCGATCTCAGGAACACAGATCATCATCGTAATCACGAGCATGATGCTCCCCAAACCTGTTTTCCGATTCTTAGACATTCTACTCATAGTTTCTCGCCACTCAATACGAATCGTGATGCTTTTTATACAACTGCTATGTACCCAACCAGATCTAACTATGCGTGTACCTTCAACGAAGGCATGCAGCTCTGTACGTGGCGCCCAGCGTGCAGTTCACTGAAACCACAGTCCGGGGCGAGCACCAACTGTTCAGCAGGTACATGTTGTAACACCTTGCGAATGCTGCTACGGGGACTACTTCTGTTGAGATGAATCAATCCACGCCTCACCAACAACACAGTACTAAGATCCGAAAAGAATTATTTGCACACATCCCCCGTGCGGCCCACCTGGCTGGTTGATGTCCGTGCAAACACCAACTACTATATCTATCTGATTGCCTTGCCGAAATTACTGGGATAGCTCAGAATTATCACCTTCACCCGGATTTGGGCTGAAAAATTCTTCGATCTTATTTGTTTTTTGTGCAAATTCTTGGCAATCCGATGGTGGCTCTTTCATCCGCGTGATATTGGGCCAGATTTCAGCATATTCAGCATTGAGTTTTAGCCATTTGGCGTCAGGCTCATCTTCACTTTCTGGTTTGATCGCCTCAACCGGACATTCAGGTTCACAGACACCACAATCAATACATTCATCCGGGTGGATGACGAGCATGTTTTCGCCTTCGTAAAAGCAGTTCACGGGACAAACTTCGACGCAATCCGTGTATTTACAGCGGATGCAGGCATCCATCACGATATAGGTCATAGGTGAACTATACAATTCTCGTGCAGTGTGTGGCTTGTTCTGGGATAAGCCAGTGTCCCGCACTGTCATGGAGCATTTGATGCTACTCTATGTGGGTCTCAATACACATATCAACTGACAAGTTACCATTGATCACATGGATAACTGCTACTCTGAATGCATTTGCAGTTCAACCGGGCTTCAACGGCACAACCAACAATGCATGCGTTTGTCTCGTGACAAAGGGACTGCATATCAATACAGTTGATCGGTCCGGTGTTATTTTTTTGCCCTTCAAGATATCGGGGGTTCTAACGTGACTGCGAGAATATGGTCTCAATCGGTAACCTATCATGGTGAGAATTGACTGAGATTGGTCAATGATTCACGTCTCCACCACTTTGGATTCTATTGGATCATAGTTTAGGATTGGCCCCAGCCAGCGCTCCACCGTACGTATATCCATGCCTTTGCGACGAGCATAATCCTCAACTTGGTCGCGCTCAATCCGACCAACGGAGAAATAGACACTTTCTGGGTGTGCAAGATATAACCCGGACACTGAAGCGGCTGGCATCATCGCGTAACTGGTAGTCAGCGACATACCTATACGATCAGTTTCAAGCAAGCGGAAAATTGTTTCTTTCTCCGAATGATCAGGCTGGCAAGGGTAACCGGGTGCGGGACGAATGCCGGAATAAGCCTCTTTGATCAAGGCATCATTGTTAAGGTTTTCATCCGCCGCATAACCCCAAAACTCTTTTCGTACACGCTCGTGCATATACTCGGCCATCGCTTCGGCGAATCGGTCAGCGAGGGCTTTGATCATGATGGCAGAATAGTCATCGGCCCTGTCCTTAAACTGTCTGGAAATCTCTTCTGCCTCATATCCTGTGGTGACGGCAAACGCACCTACATGATCTCCCTCTTCCGCGATGAAGTCGGCAAGTGCGTAGTTAGCACGGCTACTGTCTTTGACCATTTGCTGGCGTAGTGTATGCAATGTATCGCCAGTATCAATCTTGATATCGTCACCGTCACGCGATGCCGCCCAGAAGCCGATGACAGCTTTCGGATTGAACCAATCTTGGCCGAGGATTTGTTGCATCATCGTTTCAGTATCGCACCAGAGATCTCGTGCTGCTTTACCGACAGTCTTGTCTTCTAGGATTTTCGGATAGCGTCCGGCTAAATTCCAACTCACGAAATAAGGCGTCCAGTCAATGTAACGAGCAAGCTCCGTTAGATTAAAATTCCCGAATACTCGGGTGCCCAAAAAGCTTGGAGTCTGAGGCGCTGGGGAATCTAGTTTGTGCGCATGACTCCGAGCCTCTTGAATGGAGTAACGGGGTTTTGGTGGACCGCCCGCACGACGATCGCGCATGCGTTGATACTTGGTCTGAGTCGTCTTGACAAGGAGGGGCCGCTCGTCATCGGAAAGTAATGAAGAGACTATGCCGAACGCTCGACTTGCATCGGTTACATGAATGGTTGGACCATTGCTCCGAGCCGGGTCAATTTTAACAGCCGTGTGCGCTGGTGAGGTGGTTGCCCCACCAATCAGCAGTGGCTGTTGCATGTTAAGACGCTGCATTTCGCGTGCCACATAGACCATTTCGTCCAGGCTGGGGGTAATCAGACCGGAGAGACCGATAATATCGATTCGTTCTTCTTTAGCCTTAGCAAGGATCTTCTCGCATGGGACCATGACACCCATATCAATGATCTCGTATCCATTACAGGCAAGAACCACACCAACAATATTTTTACCGATGTCGTGTACATCGCCTTTGACGGTAGCCATGAGAATTTTGCCATTTGAAACATCCACGGTCCCAAGCTCTTCTTTTTCGGCCTGCATGAATGGGTCAAGGTAGGCTACGGCTGCTTTCATGACGCGAGCAGACTTCACCACTTGCGGTAAAAACATTTTTCCAGAGCCGAATAAATCCCCAACTACGTTCATACCGTCCATGAGGGGGCCTTCAATCACGTGTAAAGGCCGGTCTGCTGTCGCACGGGCTTCTTCAGTATCCCCGATGATAAACTCAGTAATACCGTGAACAAGTGCATGTTCAAGTCGCTTCTCCACGGGGAGTTTGCGCCAAGACATATCCTTCTCAGCCGATCTGCCTTTTTGCCCACGGAACCGCTCGGCATAATCAACAAGGGCCTCAGTAGCATCCTGTTTCCGGTTAAGAATAACATCCTCAACCAAGTCTCGGAGTTTCGGCTCAATCTCGTCATAGATGTCGAGTTGGCCAGCATTCAGGATGGCCATATCCATCCCGACAGGAATAGCATGATACAGGAATACCGAGTGCATCGCACGACGTACCGGCTCATTGCCGCGAAAACTGAACGAGACGTTTGAGAGTCCACCTGAGATATGACAACCGGGGCATGTCTTACGAATAATCTTCGTGGCTTCGATAAAATCAACCGCGTAATTATTGTGTTCTTCAATGCCCGTAGCGACGGCAAAGATGTTGGGATCAAAAATGATGTCTTCGGCTGGGAACCCAACTTGTTCGGTGAGGATCTTGAACGCACGCTGACATATCTCAATTTTGCGCGACGCGGTGTCGGCCTGGCCCACCTCGTCAAACGCCATGACTACGACCGCAGCGCCATAGGTTAAGCATTTGCGGGCCTGTTCCCGAAATTGATCTTCACCTTCTTTCAAAGAGATTGAATTCACAACAGGCTTGCCTTGGACGCATTTGAGGCCCGCTTCAATCACTTCCCATTTAGAACTGTCAATCATGACAGGCACACGGGCGATATCGGGCTCAGCGGCAATCAGGTTGAGGAAAGTTTGCATGGCCTCTACACCATCCAGCATCCCTTCATCCATGTTAACATCAATGATCTGGGCACCGTTTTCGACTTGCTGACGTGCAACTTCGACCGCTGTGGCATAATCACCATTCGTGATCAGTTTCCGAAATCTAGCAGATCCGGTCACATTTGTCCGCTCACCAATGTTTACGAAAATCTGTGAAGCTGTACTCATTGAGATTCCTCCAACCCACTCAAGAGGGGGCTCATTTTTAGTAGATCAGACAGAATGCTCTGTTCCTCAGTGGAAAGCAGAGCTTGATCACATGATGTCTGTTCCCCATTCGTTTGCTCCGTTAGCTTGTCAACTCAAAAGGTTCTAAGCCCGCAAGTCGCATGGTTTTTGAACTCCCAACCGGATTACGTGGCTGCACCCCCTTGATCGCTTCAGCAATGGCTCGAATGTGATCTGGAGTTGTACCACAACATCCCCCGAGAATATTAACTATTCCATCTTCAGCCCATTGGGTGACTTCGGCTGAGGTTTCCGTTGGTCCCTCATCATACTGCCCCATCTCGTTAGGAAGACCTGCATTTGGATAGGCAGCAACCAGCGTATCTGCGACACGGGAGAGGGCAGCAATATATGGACGCATCAGATCGGCACCGAGTGCACAGTTAAACCCAATGGCAAACGGTTTTGCGTGGCGAACAGAATACCAAAATGCTTCAACTGTTTGACCAGACAGGGTCCGTCCCGATCGATCTGTAATGGTGCCTGAGATCCAGATTGGAAGTCTCTCTAGTCCCTCAGCTTCAAGATCCATGATCGCTTTGATCGCTGCCTTGCAGTTCAGCGTATCGGTAATCGTTTCAATCAAATAGAGATGTATGCCTCCTTGATTCAGCGCTTCAATTTGCTCGCGATAGGCTTGATACACCTGATCGAACGTAATTTCCCGAGCGCCAGGATTATTCACGTCCGAGCTCATCGAAAGCATCTTATTCAGTGGACCAATTGAGCCTGCGGCAAAGCGTGGCTTGTACGGCTCCTTTTTTGTCCACTTATCTGCCGATGCGCGGGCCAGTTTCGCGCCCTCAAAATTTATCTCAATTACCGATTGAAGATCAAGCGCGTAATCCGCCTGTGCAATTGTGGTTGCGGAAAATGTATTGGTCTCCGAGATATCTGCCCCGGCCTCGAAATAGGCATCATGCAGCTCTGTCACATACTCGGGACGAGTTAGACACAGAATATCATTGTTGCCTTTCATTTGACCCGGGTATTTTTCCGTGCAAAAGCGTGTGCCACGATATTCTTCTTCTTTCAAGTCCATGCATTGGAATATCACACCCCAAGAACCATCAAGTACTAACACGCGATCCCTGGCAGCCACATGGAGCTGGGCGATGCGCTCTTGTCGACTAGTCATCGCAACCGTCTACCTTCTTACTCGCGTTATCATGCTCCCTTTCGGGGAGAGCCTTGCGCTGCGAGAATTCCGTATGGCAATCCCTCTCAAAGAGAGTTCGACAATCTATGGGCCCTAGTAGGAAGATGATGTCCCGTGGTGTAGAAAAGGTCGAATGGGCATCCCCAAGCACCCACCGCACCGAGCCAAATCCATTAATTGATAAACATCCAGGAACCATTATATGGCTGCTCCTTGTGGTTTCAAACCAAGCAATCGACAGATGGAAAGTGCCAAGCTGGCTCGATTGAGTGTATAGAAATGAAGATCATTGACCCCTTGCTCTGACAATTTTTGACAGAGTTCCGCGGCTATGTTTGCCGTGATTAGTTCACGCGTTGCCTCATCCTCATCAGTACCCATATAAAGTGTACACAGCCAATCTGGTAAATCGACTTGGCAAAGTCTGGCCATGCGTTGGAGGCCCTTGAAATTCGGTTGTAGCATGATTCCTGGGACAATTGGCATGGTCACGCAACCCGCTCGTGCACGATCAAGGAAGGCAAAGTAGGTGTCTGGATCAAAGAAGAATTGTGTAATGGCCCGGTCAGCGCCGGCATCCTGTTTAGCTCTCAGGAAGGCAATATCCTGATCCCAGCCCAAACTGTCGGGATGCTGCTCCGGGTAACAGGATACGCTAATTTCGAACCGTGCACCAGGTTCGATCTCACAAGCCCGAATTCCCTCAATTAGGTCAATACTACTACGATAGCCACCTGGATATTGCTTAAATGGTGCTCCCAACCCTTCGGGAGGATCGCCGCGCAGCACCACTAAGTGGCGCACCCCAACATGCCAGAACTTGGTGGCGACTTGCAGTACCTCTTCTTTTGTCGCCCCCACACAAGTAAGGTGCGCAGCTGGTAAAAGAGGCGTATCCTGTGCGATCTTGGCTACAATTTTCCGCGTTCGGTGCTGCGTGGAGCCTCCAGCCCCATACGTAACGGACACGAAGCGTGGTCCTATTGGCGATAGCCGTGCAACCGATTCCCAAAGCTTGGCTTCCATCTTGTCCGTTTTTGGCGGAAAGAATTCGAACGAGACGTTAGGGGGTGGCGTGGACTGCTGGACCGTGACAGCGAGCGTGTTCCCGCTAGTTTCTCCAAGATGCTTGTCAAACTGTGTTGCGGTCCAGATTAAGACACTTAGACCTTGATCAAGTGATGCAGGCGGGTCAAATTTCTGCGGCGCCTGTAGGGCGAGCTCAGCTGCATCAGCCCACAGTTTCATATTATCCTCAGAGATACCGAGTCGACGATGTCCCTGGGTTTCACGTAAAAATTCAAGGTTGTGCGGGGCAAAATCAACGACTATAAGTTGTCCTCCGGGCTTTAGAATGCGTGCAGCTTCAGTGAGCACCTTCTCGGGTTGATCAAGGAAGTGTAACACTTGATGGACGATAATAAAATCGGCACTGTTACTGTCAAACGGCGCGTTCGTGACATCACCATGACGCACGCGTGCATTATCTACGCCCGTCCGATTGAGGTTTGCCCGAGCGACGGTCAACATATGGTGGGATAGGTCAATCCCCTCAGCCTCATATGCATGTGGCGCAAGGAGAACCAGCATCCGGCCAGTACCAGTTCCAAAATCAATGACACGCTCAAAGTGATGTGTTTTGACGTAACCGAGGATGGCGCGCTCAATCGCTGCTTCGGGATAATGCAGCGCCCGCAGTCGATCCCAATCTTTGGCAATTTTTGAAAAGTAGGATTCTGCCTGTTTTGCACGGGCTTGGCGAACACTCTCCAGATTTTCATAATCAGATGAAAACGGAGCGCTATTTATTTCGAGTTCCGAAAAGAATTCTTGTAATAATCGACCGATCCACCCTTTGCTTCGGATGCGATAAAACACCCAGGACCCTTCTGGTAGCCGTTCGACCAGACCCGCCATGGTCAATATTTTTAAGTGGTGCGATAGACGCGGCTGGCTTTGGTCAAGGATTTGTGCCAGTTCGCCAACGGCTAGATCCCCGTGTCGCAAAAGCACGAGAATACGTAGCCGGGTCGATTCACCGGCGGCCTTCAAAGCGTCAATGAACAGGTGGGGAGACGCGTCCATAATACTTATCTATAAACAATTGTTTATATCCTAAATCGTTTATATGATTTTGAATGAAACTGTTCCGATTTGGTGGTTCATTAAAGCCAGCGAAACTCGAACATCTGGGAAATCCATGGAAATCTAGGCCTCGAATATCTAAATGTCCGTCAGAAAATAGATTAGGTGAGGATGCCGACTATGGGGGACGGTTGGATGTAGGATCGAATTTGGGGCTAAATGGACATGATTTGTCGTTGACAAACTATGTTGAAACGGTTGCAGGTATGCTGCTGTGTGCAATTGTGTCCATTCCGCATGGATCGGACGTACATCTCCAATCAGCCCGAAGCTGGCCCTTGATCTTCTTCCCGAAAGAGACGATGAGGCGGCTATGCCCCGAAAGCCGAAATCGACGGCGTTGGCTCGCTTGCGTTCCTCGTTGCGGACCAGTCCCCCGAGCCGATGAATGTTAGCCCAAGACTCTAATCCAGTGGCTCTCGTCTTATTAGTGGGAAACTCGTTTTTGGAAGCCTTCGTGGTGCAGGCTAACTCAATCAACCGGTCTTAACGGCCCATACGTCATCCACCGCCTTTAACCCCTCATGCTTGTGAAAACGCCCCAGTGTGCTTCTAAGCACGAGTTCAGTGCCCTCACAATGATCCTGCACACTTTTCATCAAGCGTTTGCCTATGCCCAGCCCCTGAACATCAGGCTCCACAGCTAAATCGCAAAGGTAACTGTACATTACTCCGTCTGTCAGAACCCGGGCTATACCTACAAGACGATTCCCTTTCCATGCTGTAAGTACCAGAGATGCACGCTCAAACATAGCCCACAGGCGTTCCGTGCTCGAAACCGGCCGATGCAGCGGCGCCCGACGATAAAGAATACGGATCAGCTGAGGAGTGAGACCTTCCAGTCCTTCTCTGATCTCAACCGTATCTATGGTCTGTGAGTTTTTCATATAAAACCACCATGCTTAGGCCGCCAAAGCCAAACGTACTTTGTCCGCCGCCTGCTCAAACAATACAGCTGATTCGAGTGCGATCCCGCTTTCATTTAATACTCGTTGTCCCTCCACAGCATTCGTCCCCTGTAGCCGCACAATCAGTGGAACACGAATTCCAACGTTGCGTGCAGCCTCTACGACGCCCCGGGCAACCCGATCGCAGCGAACAATACCGCCAAAGATATTCACCAGCACGGCCTGAACGTTCGAATCCTTTAGAATAATGCGGAATCCGGCCTCGACGGTTTCTGCACTTGCAGTGCCCCCGACATCCAGGAAATTAGCCGGATTGCCACCTGCAAGCTTGATGATGTCCATGGTTGCCATGGCTAACCCGGCCCCATTCACCATACACCCCACATTTCCATCCAGTTTAACATAGTTCAGATTAGAGACGTGCGCCTCCACCTCCAAGGGATCCTCTTCGTGTAAATCCCGGAGTGCAGCCAAGTCTTTATGTCGATACAGTGCGTTATCGTCCAGATTGAGCTTTGCATCAATAGCAACTACGCGACCGCCTTTTGTAAGTACGAGTGGGTTAATTTCGGCCAAAGATGCGTCGACTCCCATATACGCAGCAAAAAGCGCACTGATAAAATTAGCTGCCTGCCTTGCAGTTTTGCCCTCAAAGCCAAGCCCGTAGGCTAACTGTCGGGCTTGAAATCCCTGCAGACCAAGTCCCTGGTCCGCCCATACTTTGAGAATCTTGTCCGGTGTTTCAGCAGCTACTTTTTCTATTTCCACACCACCTTCTGTTGAGGCCATCACTACATGTTGGCTGCGGGCCCGGTCAAGTGTTACCCCTATGTAGTATTCTTTTGCAATATTGACGGCCGGAGCAACCAGAACTCTTCGCACCAGCTGTCCTTCCGGGCCGGTTTGATGCGTGATTAAATTCATGCCAAGTATTTTCCCGGCTACGTCCGCTACTTCATCCAAGCCACGAGCCAGCTTTACTCCACCTCCTTTACCACGCCCACCCGCGTGAATTTGGGCTTTAACTACAAACAGCTCCCCGTGGACCGGCACCATGGTCCGGGCGACCTCTACCGCCTCAGCGACCGTCGAGGCAACTTCGCCAGGTTGCATAGCCACGCCATATTCTTCCAGTATATCCTTAGCCTGATACTCGTGAACTTTCATAAAACTCAGAACGATTATGATGGGGACAGGTACACGGTTGTCTCCCAATTGTTCAAATCTGGCAAGGTAAACACAGCATGATTTTGACCACTATGGACCGACACATCACTGTGCGGATATTGCGTGCGTACGTGTTTCTGGTACTGGTCCTGGTCATCTTCTTCATGCTGCTTCACTATTTGGAGTACATCGATGATTTTTTGGATCGTAATGCTCCAATGCGGAAAATCTATTTCGTGTACTACCCCAGTTTTATCCCGGATATTATCCGGCAAGTTTCGCCCCTCGCACTTTTCCTTGCTGCAATCTTTACCACGGGTCGGCTTGCACAGTCATTGCAGATTGTTGCGCTGCAAACCAGCGGCGTTGCGCTGCAACGCTTCATAGCTCCCTATTGCCTGATTGGGGTCTTTATCAGTGTACTCATGTTTTTTGTAGGGGGATGGATTGCACCAAATACTAATCAGACCGTCCTATCCTACGACGAGCTCTACATAAACAGCAGGGGGCAACAGCTCTACACCAGCGAAATTCATCGACGCAACGACCCCACCAGTGTAGTTACTGTGGGATACTTCGATCGTCGAACCAACACGGCTCATAGGGTTCAACTGCAACGATTCAATGCTGACGGTACGCTTAGTGAGCGCGTGGATGGGCAACAAATGGTTTGGCAGGACTCACTGTGGCACTTTTCATATGCTGTCATACGAAAATTCGATGCTGGCCATGAGAGCCGTCAAATCGTTGCTCCTCTGGATACCGTGCTTCTTGTATTCCCCCGGGACCTTGCCCGTAGAGAAAGGGACATTGAGTCAATGACTATCCCAGTCGCCGCAGGTTACGTGGATGCTTTGCGGCGCAGTGGAGTGGGAGACACAGGCCGCGCCATGATCGGATACTATTCCAAGTACGCCTATCCCACAGCGAACCTGATTGTCATGCTCATTGCACTCCCATTAGCTTGCAGGCGTAGACGCGGAGGTCAGGCAGTACAAATCGGAATAGCTCTGCTAATCGCCTTTGGCTACCTTGCTGCACAAAAACTCATAGAACCGTTTGGCTACACGGAGGAATTAGCCCCACTTCTGGCTGCAATACTTCCACATGCCCTGTTCATGTGCGGTGCAGTAATAGCACTAACCACAACTCGCAAGTAGGTTATGCCTCCCCCACTTGCCCGCCGCCAAATTGAACGGGCGTATGCTCCGATATTGGACCGCCCGGGATCTCCCCGTTTACGTTCTCGAATTTCTCGATGTTCTGCTTTAGGGCATACAACATCCGTTTAGCATGCCGTGGGGTGAGAATTATTCGATTCTTAACCTTGGCTCTTGGAACCCCAGGCATAACAAGAATGAAATCCAGTACAAACTCCTCCGATGAGTGTCCCACCATCACCAGATTAGCATACTGACCATCTGCAATGACCTCATTCAATTCAATCTTTAGATCCGTACCGTCATGATCAGGCCGCTGGGCATAATCATCAATATCCTTAGTGTCTTCTTCCATTATAGCTCGATTTTCTGTGAATCAGTTCAGGTTGTTGGCTTGCATCCAACTATCATTATAAGTCTTACTCATGTATTTCATACCCGAATCGGGTAGCAAAACCACCACCAAGGCATCAGGAGCAAGTGCTTGACTGTGTTTCTTGAGCCATTCAAGTGCACCAGCCAATGCAAGACCGCTAGACTGTCCTACGAATATAGCCTCTTCTTTTACCAGCTGCCGCGCCATATGCATGGCGTCTCTGTCACTCACGCGTGTATAATCGTCAAGAAGGCTCATGTGCATATTTCCGGCCAAATACTCTTTGCCCGCACCTTCGATCTGATGGCTGTAGACCTCATCTGGATCAACGATACCCTCATGAAAATACTTATAGTACGCGGAGCCGCAGGGATCAATACCAATTACCTTGATATTGGCATCCTTTTCCTTTAGATATCTGGCACTTCCCGAGATTGTGCCGCCCGTGCTCGCTGTCGCAAAGAAGTGCGTAATCCGCCCTTGTGTCTGCTGCCAGATTTCCGGGCCGGTGGTCTGGTAATGTGCTTCCACATTGGCTTCGTTGAAATACTGATTGAGATAAATGCCCCCCTGTACTTCGGCAGCGATCTTCTTGGCTACACTGTAATAAGAGCGCGGATCATCGTGAGTTACATCCGTTGGACAAATCACCAACTCCGCTCCAAAGGCTCTGAGAAGATCCCGTTTCTCCTGGCTAACTTTCTCCGTTAGAGTGAAGATACATCGATAGCCTCTCACTCTTGCAGCCTGTGCAATACCCACACCGGTATTTCCACTTGTGGCTTCAATCAATGTGCCGTTAGGTCTCAACTGACCGGATTTCTCTGCCGCCAAAATCATTGCAACACCAATCCGATCCTTGACTGACCCCCCCGGGTTAAAACACTCCAGCTTAACCAACACCCTGCATGGCAGACCTTCCGCCAATTGATTCAGCTGTATAATCGGGGTATCGCCGATTGTGCTTAAGATATCTTTGTGCCACATTTCAACTCTGTCTGTCCAGTATTGAACGTGAAACTAAATCAAATGGTTACCAATCATGACCAAGGCGACATTTTGTCATCCAATATCTTGATTGGCCCAGTTTTTGACACTTTCTCTGCTGAATCACCTTAAATTCCATTATGAATTACTGGTCTCAAATGATATCCTCAGACAACCCGCCTAAAAAACCACCCCCACCAATCTCTGAGAATGAGAATAAAAAAAGGAAATCTTCTGATCCTCAGACATTACCCATCCTGGTCCTCCGTAATACAGTCCTCTTCCCAGGGGCCATACTGCCAATCACAGTAGGGCGCAATGCTTCCCTACAGCTGATACGTGATACTATCAACCAGAACAACCGCTTTGGAGTGATATCTCAGCGGGAACGGGAAGTTGATAACCCTAAGGCCGAAGATCTGTACCGCGTAGGTACGGTGGCTACAATCCTGAAGATGACCAAGATGCCGGATGGCGCAAAAAATATAATTATCCAGGGGGAAATCCAGTTTAGAGTTAAAGAATTCACACAATCAGAGCCCTACTTCAAAGCACTAATCGAAACACTCGAGGAATATGACGGCCCGTCAAGCGACGTCGAAAAAAAGGCCCTACTACACTCAATTAAGAATTTGGCCATTGAGATCGTAGATCTCTCGCCAAACCTTCCGAGTGAAGCGGTTGACGCCATAGAGAAAATCAATTCCCTCACCTTACTAATCCACCTTATCACCTCACAACTGCAAATCAGCGTTCAGGAAAAACAGACTCTTCTGGAGACACCGTCATTAAAAGATCGCGCACAATTGCTGATCAAACATCTGAATAAAGAGAGTCAGGTTCTCAAAGTTTCAGAGAAAATCCGTTTGCGTATGAGTGACGATGTAGGTAAACAGCAACGGGAGTTTCTTCTCAGGCAAAAAATGAAGGCCATCCAGGATGAGTTGGGTGAGGGAGCAGGTGGTGATGAGCATATTGGACTGCACGAGCGGGCTCAGGAAAAACAACTTCCTGAACACGTCATGAGTGTATTCGAGAAGGAGATGAAAAAGCTCGAACGTTCGAACCCCGCCCTGCCCGATTATGCAGTTACACGTAACTACGTAGACTGGATTCTCGACATACCCTGGACTGAATACACAGAAGATCAACTGGATATCACGCACGCTGAACAAGTTCTTGAGGAAGACCACCACGGGTTGGAGAAGGTTAAGCAGCGCATCCTGGAGCACTTGGCCGTGCTCAAGCTTAAGGGAGATATGAAAGCCCCTATTCTGTGTTTCCACGGCCCTCCTGGAGTTGGCAAAACCAGCCTCGGTAAAAGCATTGCCCGTGCCATGGGACGTAAATTTGTCCGAATCAGCCTCGGTGGAGTGCACGATGAAGCGGAAATACGCGGCCACCGGCGTACGTACATTGGTGCATTGCCTGGCCGCATATTACAGGGGCTTAAAAAAGCTGGCTCTGCCAATCCAGTGTTTATGCTGGATGAAATCGATAAAATTGGAAACATTCACCGAGGGGACCCATCCAGTGCACTGCTGGAAGTACTCGACCCAGAACAGAACGATGCCTTTAATGATCACTACATAGAACTGGATTATGACCTGTCCAAGGTACTCTTTATCACAACTGCGAATTCACTGCATACAATTCCTGCACCACTTAGAGATCGCATGGAAACCATCGGGTTATCCGGATATACACAGGAAGAAAAACTGGCTATAGCTCAGGGATATCTAGTCCCGCGCCAGATTGCGCGTAACGGCCTTGACGAGACACAGCTCACGCTTGATGAGTCAGCATTAAACTATATCATTGACGGATATACCCGTGAATCTGGAGTCCGAAATCTTGAACGTACGATTGGGAGCGTGACGCGTGGTGTTGCAAAAAAAGTAGCTACCGAGGAAATCACTGAGTCGACGGTATCAAAAGATGACGTCGAGACATACTTGGGAGCCCGTAAGTTCTTTAGTGAAATAGCCGAACGAACGGAAGTCCCCGGTGTAGCCACCGGCCTTGCGTGGACACCAACAGGCGGCGACATCCTGTTTGTAGAGGCTTCCGTCTCCCGCGGCAGTGGCAAGCTTATTCTGACTGGCAACCTGGGGGACGTTATGCAGGAGTCCGCCAAAGCTGCCCTCAGTTACATCAAGGCACGTGCTGATGAACTGGAGATCCCACAGAATGCCTTTAAGCATTACGATGTACACGTACACGTTCCCGCCGGTGCAGTCTCAAAAGATGGTCCCAGCGCCGGCGTTGCACTACTCTCTGCACTCGTATCAATCTATTCACAGCGGAGAGTACAGCACGACTTAGCAATGACCGGTGAAATCACACTCCGCGGCCTCGTGTTACCAGTTGGGGGCATTAAGGAGAAAGTTCTAGCCGCTAGGCGAGCAGGGATTAAACATGTCCTCTTACCGTCCAAAAACGAGAAAGACATAAAGGAGATTAAACCCGAAACACTGGAGGGACTGAGCGTCCACTATGTTCGGCGCATGAGTCAGGTAATCGACATGACGCTGGACACAACTGCAATCAGGCATCCCGGAGAACTGTTCACAGTACCTGCACCAAGCAACGGTGCGCCCCAAGGAACGGCCCCATCCTAGGTCGCCTCGGCACCGGCAGAATCTTTTTCGTCGGCAGATGGCGCTGGCGCGCAGCACACCTCACAGCATTCCCCAGAGACATAATCAACAAGGGTATTTACAGCTTCGATGGCCGTGTTCAAGGTTTCAGTGGCGAGAAACTCAGCCTTTTGACCCAGTCCAAGCTGGTCAAAAATACTCTTGGCCTCGGCGAACACGTCACGGTTTTCTTCCTTTTGTGTACTCATTATCGGTGCGACTTAAGTAAATTGCCAGTGTTCTTGTAATACGTATACACTGACGCTCTGTTGCGATCAACGATTAACGCTCATGCACACCGGCACAGTGATTCGTTCCACCGGAGCTTGGCTTGACGTCTTGGTCGGGGAAAAAGTCATCTCCTCGCGCATCCGCGGTCGAATGCGTCTGGATCACGAAGACAGTACGCAGCCGATCACAGTGGGAGACCGAGTCAGCCTCATGATCCAGAAAGATGAAACTGGATTGATCACCGAAGTCCATCAGCGATACAACTGTTTGCATCGTCGGGCTGCAGGGCGTAAAGTGAGGAAGCGCCAAATTCTTGTAGCAAATGTTGATTTTATATGGATCGTTCAGGCAGCTAAACAGCCCGCATTGAACTGGAGGCTGGTTGACCGCCTACTGATTGCCTGTGAAGCACAGGATATTCCGGCAGGACTGGTGATTAACAAAATGGATTTAGCTACACCAGACCTCTCAGTATCAATCAGGGAACTGGGCGAGCGTTACCGGCAGCTGGGTTACCCGGTAGTGCTAACCAGTGTGGAAGAGCACATCAACCTGGACGCGTTGTGCGATCTGCTTTCTGGTAAGATCAGTGTACTATTGGGGCCTTCAGGAGTTGGGAAATCCTCGCTTCTTAATGCTATCGATCCCACGGTAAATATTCCTACAAAATCTGTCAGCAAAAAAACAAATAAAGGACGTCATACCACGGCGCACACCGAACTGTACTCACTGACCACTGGTGGCAATGTTATGGATACACCTGGTATACGTGAATTTGGCCTCCTGGATATTAAACCGTGGGAACTCGCGCATCACTGCCCAGAGTTCAGACCCCACCTCACAAGATGTCGCTTTCCTGCCTGTACACACGATCACGAACCGGACTGTGCCGTGAAACGCGCACATATGATGGAGAGAATCAGCGACGAACGCTATAAAAGCTATCTCAACATCCTGTATACATTGCACCTTGGAGATGCAGATATAAGGCGCTGATGCTTAGATCTATCGGACTGGCTGCACTCAGTTTAGTTATTCTAAAGTGCTCTTGTGTTGCTGCGCAAAACCGCCTTGAAGCTTTAACACCAGAATTCGGACATTCAATAGCTGCAAGCGAGTCAACTCTGGTGGTCGGAGATCCCAACGCAACTGGTGGAAACGGCATGGTCTGGACCTACCGCCAACAACCACAGGGAGGATGGACGCCAGCACTAACGTTGCAGGGCAAGCCAAATGACAGCCTGGGTTACAGTCTGGCCGCAGATGGCCATTTGTTGGTTGCTGGTGCCCCGGGAAACCGAAGAGCATACCTTTACAATCTTCACGATAACCAGCTGCCTCAGCCCCTGAGCTTCGTTACACAGGATACAGATGGCTATGGGCGAGCAGTTGCCATGCATGGCATTTTTGTAGCTGTGAGTAGTCCGGCAAATCAGTTTGGACGCGGTCGTGTAGATATTTACATACAGTCTCCACAGAATGAATGGAACTGGACTCAGACCCTTCACGGAGAGTCTGGCGGTGAGGCCTTTGGTCATGCTCTTGCCATGGATTCAGAAATCCTGTTGGTAGGCGCACCTCAGGCCTACGAACCACGTGGAGAAAGAGCTGGTCTCGCCTACATCTATGAGAGAACATCTGGCTCAAACTGGGTACTCCAAACTGAGCTTCGTGGTGGCTCTGCCGGATATGAGCATGCGTTCGGCACGAGTGTTGCCTTGGGAACATACAATCAGTACACGCGCGCAGTCGTCGGCGCACCTGGTGCCTCGCTTGCCTATGTCTATACCTTGAGGATGTACGATTGGGAGCAGACCTATTCGTTTACACCTGTTCCACCAGTACCACTGACGAGGGCGGGTACCAGCATCGCACTGGTTGAAGATCACGTCATTATAGGAGCCCCATCAAGCTCATCTGCACAAAATGGTTTAGTCTGGGTCCTGCGCCTAGACGAATTGGGCGCAGGTTTGCACCGCGTCAATATCCAGGGCAATTCCTCGTTTGGCCACGCAATTGCGGCATGGAAAGATCAGTACGCCATCGCGGAACCTGGCGTCGCAGTGCACATCTTCGCAAAAAACAGCGTACTCTCCCGCGAAGAAGCGCCAGAGTATATCAAACTGGAAGCGTACCCCAACCCGTTCACCGAATCTGTAACACTCGCATTCTCGAGCAACGCACCAGATCAACTATTCATCACTGATATCTCCGGGCGCCTGATCACTTCCATAGCGAGAAAGGGGCAGAACCACATTCACTGGTACCCACGCACACTGGCTGCAGGAATATATATAGTTTCAGCCGGGACGATCTCTAAACCGATCATCCGGTTGCCCTGACACAAGCGATCACTCTACAATAACCCGCCGCAATAGCGGCGAGATTCCTGAAAGGACCACATGCGGTGTTGTATCACAAATGCTGGCAATTTTACGCACCGAATTAACCGCTCCTGGATCTGATGCTATGATTTCGACCACTTGACCGGGTTTTGCATCAAGGGCCTGGGCAATATTGATCACGGTTGTATTCATACATACACGGCCAACGATCGGACAAACTGCACCTTCTATCCTGAATGCCCCCTTGTTCGATAAACGATGGTCTACGCAGGCGTGATATCCTGTTGGTATCAAAGCCAATGTAGTAACCTCAGAAGCTTGCCAGGTGAGTCCATAACCAACCCTCTCTCCCGGATTAATCGTCCGTAAACTTTGCAGGCGTGATCGGATGGACAAAGCTGGTTCAAGAGACAGACTGCGAGATGGATGCGTGTCGTATCCGTACAAGCCGAGACCTACTCTTGCTACATTCACAGCAGACTCCTGTATCCAGGCGGTTCCGGCGGTATTGGCAATATGCAAATATCGCACACGATTGCGATGTGGTTCAACCAGCCTATTCCATCTTGTGAGTTGTGTCCTGGTGAACGCAGTGTTGCTGCCCGAGGCATTTGCAAAGTGAGAGCAGATGCCCTCCAACTCCAAACCCGGTGCACTGATAACCAGATGCAATGCTTCATTAAACTCTGACGGTGCAACGCCGTGGCGATGCAATCCGGTATCAACTTTAAGGTGCAACCGGCATTGGGATCGGCGATGGGCTGCCAGTGTTCTGACTTGTTCCAAATCCCCCACCATGAAAGCTACATTACGCAACCGGCTGCACAGGATATTTTCCGAGGGCGTGAATCCCATAACCAGTAGAGGTGTACGGATGCCCTCATTCCGAAGAATCAATGCTTCGTGGTATCCGTCTACAATAAAGAATGGACATCTCGCCGAATCAAGTATCCGGGCTACATGAACTAACCCATGACCATAGGCATTGCTTTTCAGAACGGGAGCTACGGCCGCGGTTCCACATATACCCTGGAATACTTTCAAGTTGTACTCCAAGGCCGATCGGCTTACACTGACCTGAACTTGACGCCGATACCTGTATCGTTGAGCTCTCAGCCTCCTGAAAGCTCCACGCATCCATACACGGGGCTTCATCAAGTCTTTTTTCTCCGCCTTCTTCCCCTGCGCGGCTGGGCGGCTTTCTTATTAAGAAGCTTAATGGCCGCTTCCAGCGTCACTTGTTCCAAATCACGCTGACCTTTAATCGAAGCATTCAGCTTTCCTCGCTTAACAAATGGGCCGTACGGTCCATTATCAAAATAGATCGTCTCCCCGGAATTAGGATCCTTGCCCAGTTCCACTGGGAATCTGAGCATATCCAAAGCAAGCTCCAGGTTCACATCCTCCATTCGAACGCCCTTGGGAATTGATTTTCGATGCGGCTTGGTTTTGGATCCTTCGGGTTCCACAACTTCCACATAGAGCCCATATTTGCCATCCTTAAGCAGTATGGGTTTTCCATTTTTGGGGTGAACTCCCAACTTCGTATCGGGTGTTTTAACAGCAAATAGAAGTGATCGCAAGTGCTCCTCATCCAGGTCCGCAGGCAATAAATCATCGGGGATCCCACTGCGGACTTCCCGACCATCCACGGTAGCCTGTACATAAGGCCCATAGCGTCCAACGCGGACAACACATTGACTCCACTTGGGGGAGGTGATTTTAGAAATCTCGCGGGCATCTACCTGATCCAGGGCGTTTTCGACCCGTTTCTGGATCCCCTCTTCTCCCTGATCAATTGAGTAGAGGAACTCCTGTCCATCAGTCTTGCCTTGCGCAATCTCGTCAAGGCGTTTCTCCATCTGAGCCGTGAAGCCCGTATCTACAAAAGAATCAAAGCGCTCCTCCATAAATGCATTCGTAGCAAACGCGCGGAATGTCGGAGCAAGTGCCCTGCCGGATCGTATCGCACTTCCTCTGTCCTGAATTGTACTGACAATGGTTGCGTACGTACTTGGCCGGCCTATACCTTCCTGTTCCAGTTTCTTGATCAGGGATGCTTCCGTGTAACGGGCAGGTGGCTTGGTTTCATGACTTTTCGATTCAATCTCGAGGCATCGCAACGGCTGTTGTTCGTGAAGTACGGGTAGGCGCTGGCCTGCCCCCCTCTTCGCAGTCTCAGGATCATCAGTGCCTTCAACATAGGCCAGCAGGAACCCTGGAAATAATATTTGCCTTCCCGTAGCCCGAAAATGCACCGGTTCTGAGTCGGGGAGCGTTGCAGTGGAGATTACCCGTGTATCTCGAACCTTAGCGTCTGCCATTTGCGTTGCGACTGTACGCCTCCAGATGAGGTCGTACAGTTTTTTTTCATCTCCGCTCAAACTCAGCTCATCAGCGGTTTTCATGTCCCGACCAGCGGGCCGAACTGCTTCGTGAGCTTCTTGAGCATTGGCCACTTTGCTTTTGTATCGACGTACTTGATTGCTAAGATTTTCCACGCCATAAATACGCTGAACCGCCTGTCGGGTACCCTCTAAAGCTTCCTGTGAGAGCGTGACAGAATCTGTGCGCATATAGGTAATGAACCCTCGCTCATACAGTTTTTGCGCCACCCTCATTGTTTTTTTTGCTCCCCACCTGAGCTTGCGACTCGCTTCCTGCTGGAGTGAGGAGGTAATAAAGGGGGGAGCGGGTTTCCGTTTGCGATCTTTGGACTCAACACTTGTAACACGCCAGTCCGCCGACGGCAGGCTGGCAACCAGACGCTCGCCCTCTTGCCTGCTCAACAAAAGTATCCCCAAACCCTTCAGTGACTCTTTAAGCTGGCCGGTGTTATCGTCAAAATCACGCCCAGTTGCCAGCCGTCGTTCACCCAGATGGGTCATAGTCGCCGTGAATTGACCTGTGTCGGCCTGCAGTGTCGCTGCTAGATCCCAGTACTGAGCCGGAACAAACATCATACGCTCCTTTTCACGCAGGACCAAAAGCCGAACAGCAACGCTCTGGACGCGCCCTGCACTCGTTCCACGGCCGATCTTACGCCATAAAACCGGAGAAATTTTGTAACCTACCAGACGGTCAAGTACTCTTCTTGACTCCTGAGCTTCAACAAGGTCTTGATCCACCACCCGCGTGTTTTCGAGTGCTATACTGATGGCCTTTTTTGTGATCTCGTGGAACGCCATTCGACGAACCGGCACTTTGGGCTGCAAAACCTCTACCAGATGCCAGCCAATAGCTTCACCTTCGCGATCTTCGTCCGTTGCAATCAGGAGTTCGTCTGCGCGAGCAAGCGCATCCTTGAGCTCCTTAACGACCTTGCGTTTCCCGGGCGGAATGATGTAAAGAGGTTTGAACTTGCCATCTTCAATTCGCACCGCAATGGATGCCCAAGACTCTTTCTTGTATTTTGCCGGAACTTCTTTTATTCCGCTAGGCAAATCCCGGACATGCCCAAAACTGGCCATAACCCTGTATTTGGAAGACGGTAGAAACCGGCTGATCGTTTTGGCCTTGGTGGGAGACTCAACAATTACCAGACTGGGCATGGATTCAAATTTTATCTGCGCGCCGTTCACGCACGGGAGCATACAACGTTCCAGCGGGAAACTACACCGATTGAGTAGCAGGACAGAGACCTACTCTTTTTTTTGAGTTTTCGAGTAATTGTTGGAGCCGGTGCTGTTCCTGCTACGATATAGGATAATACCTGCCTGACTACAGCATGTGTACGACCCAGCCGCGACTTCTATGGAATGATTAAATTTCGGTTTCATCAACGAACATCTTCTGAAGATAGTTCGCAAGAGATCAACAGAAATAATTTTCAGATTGACAACCAACCAGACAAATCTGATGGAGTACTACCACATGACTTATCCCCCAATAGCCCCATATCACTGGGAAATATCATACCCTGAAAAAACCGGAAAGGGGGAAATTCAGTTTTGTCTCAGGAGAAGCCTTTTTGGATTGATTGTTATCACCAAAAGATTCAATTAGCATCCAAGAGTGGACAAAGTCGATTTTGAGTTAAGTGAATTCCAGAGTAGATATTTGGATAATCAGTGACGATGTTTAAAACTGCAATTTCATGGTCTTGCTTGAGTGTGTTGCTTTTGACTTCTTGCAAACCATCAATGGAGGAATATGGAAACCTAGGGTTGCAAAATCAGAAGCCGAACATCATCGTTTTTTTAATTGATGATTTGGGAAAAGAGTGGCTTAGCAGTTACGGTGCTACAGACATCGCCACCCCCAACATAGATGCTCTGTCTGAAAGCGGCATGCAATTCAATAATGTCTATGGAATGCCTCAGTGCACGCCTTCACGTGTGACATTATTGACTGGTCAATATCCTTTTAGACACGGTTGGGTAAATCATTGGGATGTGCCCCGTTGGGGCGGAGGTGCTCACTTTGATGAGTCTCTCAATCCGTCTCTGCCCCTGGAAATGAAACGGGCTGGATATAAAACCTTCATCGGAGGGAAATGGCAGATCGATGACTTTAGAGTGGAGCCTGATGCACTCACTAGGGCAGGGTTTGATGAATTTTGCATGTGGACAGGCTACGAAACTGGGAATCCAGAAGCCTCTCAGAACAGATATAATGATCCATATATTTTCACCAAAGAAGGTAGCAGACTGTATCCGGGAGAATATGGCCCAGACATCTTCAAGGGGTGCCTCATTGATTTTCTGCGTAAGAATAAGGAGGAGCCCATGTTTGTCTATTACCCCATGGTACTTACACACGGACCCTACGAAAAGACTCCACTTGACTCAAAAGTACCTCCTACCACACTAGAAACACATGCGTCGATGGTGAGATATACTGATTTAATTACCGGAGAGATTGTGCATGAGTTGGACAAACTCGGTATACGTGAAAATACCCTAATAATTTGGACGACAGATAATGGTACTTCAAAAGGCTTTTCGTCTCATATGAATGGAAGAAAAATAGATGGAGGGAAGGGCTCTACTTCAGAATCAGGAATTTGCTTGCCATTCATAGCAAGTTGGCCTGGGACTATTGAAGCAAATACCGAATCGAATGCACTGATAGACTTTACAGATCTCTTCCCCACTTTTCTTGATTTAGCTGAGGTGAACATAGGTGATAAATGGCTCGTGGGTGACGAAACACAGGTGATTGATGGAAAATCCTTTAAATCTGTTTTGCTTGGGAATTCCCCTAATTCGCAACGTGAATGGATTCTTGGAATGGGGGGAGGCAACAATGCTCGGTTGACAGATCAAGGCGTTGAGAACCAATATGTATTTCGGGACAGGGTGGTGCGTAATCTGCGCTACAAACTTACCATGGGCTCCAACAAAAGCCCGACAGGGTTTTATGACTTGGAAATCGATCCCGATGAACAACAAAACTTGATCAACCAACTCAACACTGAAGAAAGGACTAAAAACTATGAGGAATTGCTGAGTGTCTTAGACTATTTCCTTGATAAGGACAACGATCCCAGGTATGTGCCCAACCCGCCCCAGCCCTGGGATGTGGAAGTAACAGCCAAAAGCCAAGTTTGGAAAATAGGATCGCAGTAGATTTGAGGTTCCTTGGTGCTTATCTGCGAGGAGGTATTCTGCTGGTAAATTTGAGAAATTGAACCAGTCGAATTGAATGCCTCAGAATGAGCCCTTCACACGAGACTGATTTGATGAAAACCCGTCTTTTCCGTGCGATCATTCTTGCATTGATTTCATGAGTTGTCGTTCCGAAGAATCAGACAAAACTTCAGGGGTTGTACAATCACGGCCGAATGTTTTACTCTGGGGGTTCTACCGCGAATGTTGCGGATAGAGGTCTAGCCTCCGCAGAAAAAAAGGATTGCAGATCTGAAATTTTCGAATTTTCTGTATCCTCTGCCGATAGTCTTGATACCTTGGATCATGATCGGCTGATGGTATGGCAAGCTCAACGTGAGCGGTTCATTGTCCGACAAATGACTCCGACTGTGCTCGGACTAAGCCTGCTCAGTGGATAGCCATATCCCAAACAACCACCATGTGAACAAGGGTATCGGAGTCGATAAGTCTTCTGTAGCGCAAGATATAACTGAACTTCCCCCCTTTTTGGTTTCTCAAAGGTACAATATTTCCTAGGAAATCGAGGGTTTTTTTGAAAAATTGATTACCGCGATCGGGGGATGCGACGGGATTTTGTTTCGGTCCTGTGAGCCGAATGACTACAACAGTTTGATATTCAAAAGTTTGAACGCCCGCTTTTGTATGGCACTGATCTTTTCTATCATAACCACTTCGGGTGTTGCGTCTGTGCCAATTTTCGGAACGACAACCAAGCGGCACAGTCCAGAGAGTTCATCCATCAGGCTCGCAAAGCTCAAGGCCTTTTCGCCCGTTGCGGTTCGTTTGGTTCGGGCTTTCTTTTTCGCCTGCTCAGAGGGTTTGGCCGGCTCCACGATACTCTTGCGCTGCGCTTTTTTTTCCGCTGGATCATCCTCGGCAAACAGCATCGGTGCCAGTTTCCGGCGCAAGTGATATTCCACATAGTAGGCCAGCATGCACAAAAAGACATGTGCAACGACCCGGTTTTTGGTGCGATGGTGAATCGGACGTACCTGCAACGACATGGATTTCATCGTGCGGAAGGCTATCTCCACCGTGGAAAGACGTTTGTAATGGGTCACCAATTCGGAGGCCTCCGGCCCCTGTTTCAGACTGGAACGAATGGCATACAGGCCGTCGAGTTGTTCCGCCTTTTGAAGGGCTTCTTCATTGCGGGTATACGAAAAATGTT
>MPNB01000023.1 GCA_002238805.1 Rhodothermaceae bacterium bin80
CTCAGTAGTCCATATCCCCGAAAAAAAATCGACCGAAAACGGGAATGGGGAAATTCCGTACTTCCAGAGCACTATGAAATGGCGAACTTGGGTTAACATTACGTAGCTGTTCCTTGTACTAACACAGGATGCCCCGCTCATTAGGGGATTGCGACATTCAACTCCCATGCTTTTGAAGAATCTGTTCATCCAAGCCTAACACAGGATGCCCCGCTCATTAGGGGATTGCGACTCCCCAGCACCTTCAGGCGAGCGTCATGGATTTGATCCCTAACACAGGATGCCCCGCTCATTAGGGGATTGCGACGGATGTGATAGTTGAGATTGGCGACCTGTTTCTCGAACTAACACAGGATGCCCCGCTCATTAGGGGATTGCGACCTCGCCAATTTGTCCGGTCACACCTAAGTTGTTGTTTTTCTTCTGACACAGAACTGAGATTCCCCACGGGAATCCTACTTCGACTACCAAGGTCCAACCTAACTTTTGTCTCAAGGCATGTCGCAACATACACGACAATACATGTGGGTCCTACTCTAAATTGACTGCCGAAAAACTAAATTGGCGTACTTTGGGAGTTGAGAGCTAAACTGATCTGTGTGCGGAGCACTCATCCCCTGACTGGAGGATCGCACCAGATAAAGTAGAAGGAGTCATAAGGAGGAGCATTCTCAACTACTGGGATTGGACCTTTTACTGTAAAGATGGCGTCGGCGTTAGATAGCGCATCGGTAGGAAAACGCAACGGGTTTTTGATCATTGCCCCACTCTGGCTGGCGGTTTTTGTCGTGAGCTGTCAGCTCTTTATTGTGGCTCCTCTCTTGCCGCTCATTCAGAATGAGCTCCTCAATGCATCCCCCCCGACCGACTTTGCGCTGGGTTTTTTGGGTTCAGCCTACTCTGTTGCATTGGCAATTTCAACGCTGATTGTTGGTCCGGTGTCTGACCGAGTAGGACGACGCAAAGTCTTGGTTGTGGGTACAGCGCTTATCGCGGTGATGCTCTTTTTGCACAGTATTGCCAGACATTATGAATCGCTCTTTCTGATTCGTGCGCTTGCGGGGATGGCATGCGGTGTGTACAGCGGAAGTATGGTGGCATTCGTAGGGGATTATTTTCCCTACAATCGCAGGGGGTGGGCCACAGGATGGATAATGACGGGGGTTGCGGCCGGCCAGGTCATCGGGACACCTGCCGCAATCCTGCTGGCAAATACGTACGGGTTTCAGGCACCCTTTGTGGCTTTTGGTGGATTGATCGCCATAGCGAGCGTGATGGCCTGGTACTGGCTGCCCCAGCCGGATGCGGAATACGATACAGCGCCCCTGTCAATCACAGCCGCACTTAATACCTACAGTCAGCTCCTGCGAAGTCCGGGGCCGCGTGCAGGTGTGATACTCTATATTCTTCTTTTCCTCAGTATTGGGCTCTTTTTGTTCTTCTTCCCGAAATGGCTGGAGGAGGACATCGGTATTTCGGTGCAACAATTGGCGTTGTTATTCGTGATTGGAGGAATAGGGATAATTGTGGGCACGACAATTGGGGGCATGCTTTCAGATCGTTTGGGTCGAAAACCAATCCTGATTCTTGCGTGCCTGGCACTAGCTGTTCTGCTTCCGTTCGCAACCGTATGGGTAACCGGGCTCATGAGCGCGACGATATTCATTACGCTCGTGCTGATTCTTGGGGCCATGCGAACGGGACCAATCATGGCACTTCTCACCGCACTCACAACACAAACGCAGCGGGGAGCAATGATGGGGCTGGCAGTTGCGGCCGGCCAGCTTGGGTTGGGGATGGCAACAGCTGTTGCAGGCTGGCTTTACGAGAACCCAGGGTTCCTGTACAATATTCTGTCTGGTACAGTCGCCGTTTTACTGATGGCTGTGGTGGTCTGGCGTATGGTATCTGAGCCTACAGAATCCTGAACGAGACCCCAACGGTCAGGGCTTGTTTCTGCTGAATGTAGGGTGACAGATCTTTGTCGAAGAGCGCCGTGTACTCCGCGTTTACTTGAAGCCAGGAATTGACCTTCATGGTGACCAGGGTTTCCCAGATCGTATCAGGGGACGGTTGATTGAAAGCGACAAAAAATGTTAGCGTCGACTTCAGGTGCACATTCGTGAAAACGGTTCGCTCAACGATGACCAGCCCTGCCATTCCGACCTGCCATCGCAAAAGGGCGTCCGGTGATACCTTATAGCGCTCGCGCAAAGCGCGGATGGTTACTACAGTTTGTTTAGCGGCTACACCAAAACGCAGGTTGACCCAACTGTTTGCCTGGTAATCAAGTCCCACGGTTTGGGTGAGGATCGCAGGTGAGAAGAAACCTGAGATCCTTAGGGCTTCCACACCCGATTTTTTTTCGTTGTACCTAAAACCGTCGGCGAACTGGGACCGGAGATCCAGGGTTATGGCAAGATTTGATTGACCGAAAATCGGCACACGGGAAAACTTGAATGTGCTACGCAGGTGAATAATATCCTCAGACTTGCGCAGATCGATACTATTCTGCCTGACTACACCAAATGCTAGACGCACTTCGTGCTGATGTTGCGAGGCGGTTGCAGTTTTTTGGGCTTCTCCGCTTACGCCAGCGCCCAGTGCCAGGGAGCTTATTCCACCATCATGCCATCGATAGAATCCGACTTGGTTAAAGGAGACCCTGCCCTGCGCTTCGGTCGTCCAGGTCGAATCTGACTGCGCAGCACAGGGTGCTGCGCACATCAGCAGGATCAGAAACAAAGTGGATGTACGCATCTGTCCGCGTGGGTCCCTGCGCGCAAAAATTCGTCTACACAAACCAATCAATCAGCCATGCTGATGCGAAGACGATTGCGGGCACGTTCAAGCGCCTGCTCTGCACGCACACGATCCAA
Source organism: Rhodothermaceae bacterium bin80 (assembly GCA_002238805.1). Taxonomy (GTDB): domain Bacteria; phylum Bacteroidota; class Rhodothermia; order Rhodothermales; family Bin80; genus Bin80. The sequence goes on from MPNB01000023.1 coordinate 2,880, forward strand.
GTCAGCAGATGCTTCCTCCAGGCGCTTCAGTGCACGCTGTTCTGCGTTTTTGGCGCGATCTGTATCAATATCAGTTGCGGGCTCGGCGGTTTCCGCCAGAATAGTAACCACGTTGCCAATTACCTCGACAAAACCCCCGCTGGTGGCGAACGTGAGTTTTTCTGTACCTGACATGGTCAGTACCAGTGGTCCCACGGTCAGGGATGCGATCATCGGCGCGTGATTGTAGCGGATCTCAAAGCCTCCGTCCGCGCCAGGTGCACGTAGCCCTGCAGCGAAGCCCTGAAATACGCGCCTATCAGGTGCAACGATATCAACACGGAGCGCGCGGGGTACCTCAGCCGCCATTATCCTTCCGTAAGTTTTTGTTCACCATCCTCAATGACCTCGTCAATGGTGCCTTTATAGGTAAAGGCAGATTCGGGCAGATGATCCAGCTCACCCGCAAGAATCATGCGGAAGCCTTTGATCGTGTCTCCAATCTTGACATACTTGCCCTTGCCGCCGGTGAATTGCTCGGCAACAAAGAATGGCTGGCTCATAAACCGTTCGGCGCGGCGAGCGCGCTGCACAACGAGCTTATCCTCATCGGAGAGCTCATCCATCCCAAGGATGGCAATGATGTCCTGCAACTCCTTGTACCGTTGCAGAAGCTGTTTAACGTCCTGCGCAGTGGTGTAGTGTTCATCACCGACCACCCTGGGAGACAGGATTGTCGAATTCGAATCGAGCGGATCAATTGCCGGGTAGAGCCCCAGAGAAGCAATGCGACGCGATAGAACTGTGGTTGCATCTAGGTGCGCGAAAGCAGTCGCTGGCGCAGGGTCTGTAAGGTCGTCCGCCGGCACGTATATCGCCTGGACGGAAGTGATTGAGCCACTCTTTGTCGAGGTGATTCGCTCCTGAAGCTCACCCATTTCTGTGGCGAGCGTGGGCTGATAACCTACTGCACTGGGCATACGCCCCAAGAGGGCACTTACTTCTGAGCCAGCTTGTGTGAAGCGGAAGATGTTATCAATGAAGAGCAGTACATCACGGCCACCCAGATCACGGAAGTATTCGGCAATGGTCAGTCCACTGAGAGCCACACGTGCCCGTGCACCCGGCGGTTCGTTCATCTGACCGAACACCAGGCTGATACTGCTTTCTTTGATGTTGTCCATGTCCACCTTGGACAGGTCCCACTCACCTTCTTCCAAGGCTTGCTGGAACGCTTCGCCATACTGCATAACTCCACTCTCAATCATTTCGCGGAGCAAGTCATTCCCCTCTCGCGTACGCTCACCAACACCGGCAAAGACCGACAGGCCCTCGTGCGCCTTAGCAATATTGTTGATCAGCTCCATGATGAGCACCGTCTTACCAACACCTGCGCCGCCAAAGAGGCCGATCTTGCCGCCGCGTGCGTAGGGTTGAATGAGATCCACTACTTTAATGCCCGTTTCCAGCATTTCGACACTGGTGGACAGATCACTAAACGCAGGCGGTTCACGGTGAATGGGTAGGTATCCTTCAGCTTCAGGCTGAGGCAGACCGTCAATCGCGCGTCCTACTACGTTGAACAGACGTCCACGGATATCCCGTCCGGTGGGCATTGCAATCGGCTGTCCTGTACCGTTGACGGGGACGCCCCGTGTCAGACCATCGGTGGAGTCCATGGCTATGGTCCGGACGCGGTTTTCTCCCAAGTGCTGCTGCACTTCAAGGACGAGAGCGTCCTGACCTTCCCGGTCGATTTCCAGGGCATCCAGGATATCCGGCACCTCGCCGGCAGCAAAAGCGACATCAACGACAGGGCCGACTACCTGTACGACTTGACCCGTTGTGGTCATGTTTTAATTAAGACAGATTGTGTTAGATGGAAAGTTACGCAACTCTGCAACAGTGCGGCTAATAATCGGGCCAAGCTTTCCCGAATCGCAGGCTTAAACGAGGCTCAGGGAAAATGGCTTCATTGGTAGTTTGTCGAGCGGCAAACTCAACCAGATTTAACCCGTAAAGGGTTTTCACGGTATTCTGAACGAATCATTGCAGCCCGGTGTTTATCCATTCGCTGGAGTGTTTGCGGTTCTCCATTTACACTAGATCGTTACAAATATGCGCCTCTTAACCTTATCACTGCTGTTATTTTGCCTGCCTGCGTACGGGCAGGGAGTTCAGTCCATTACTGAGAAAACAAAGGACATGGACAAACGGGACGGTTTCTTTCCCGTGTACTGGCACTCAGGTACAGGTGAAATCTACCTTGAAATTCCTGCGCTGAACCAGGAGTTCATCTACGTGACCTCCATGCCTGCAGGGTTGGGATCCAACGATATTGGATTGGACAGAAGCCAGTTAGGCAGTACTCGCCTAGTCCGGTTTGAGCGTAGCGGTCCCAAGATTCTTCTCGTTATGCCAAACCTACGCTATCGCGCTGATTCGGAATCAGCAGCAGAAAAAGCATCCGTCAGTGAGGCCTTTGCGGAAGCCATCCTTTGGGGGTTCAAGATTGAGGCCGAAGAGGCAGATAGAATCCTTGTAAACGCGACAGATTTCGTTGTTAGAGATGCTAACGGAATTACCCGCAGGTTGCAGGGGGCGCAGCAAGGTAATTTCAGTTTGGATAAGAGTCGGAGCGCTCCCATTCCAGATATGCTTAAGGCATTCCCGCGAAATACAGAGATGGAGGCGCGAATAACGTTCACGTCTAATGCTCCAGGGCGCTTTGTACGTGATGTGGCAGCTGATCCATATTCGGTGACACTGAGTGTGCGACACTCATTCGTTATGCTGCCCGATGAGGGGTACACCCCTAGAGTATTTCATCCGGGAGCCGGGTACGGTGCGATAAGCTACATGGATTATGCAGCGCCTATCGGTGAGGATATGGTGAAACGCTACATTCGGCGTCATCGGCTGATCAAGGCGGATTCAAGTGCAGTAGTCAGTGATCCCGTGTCCCCCATAGTGTACTACCTGGATCCAGGTACACCCGAGCCGGTCAGGGGAGCACTCCTGGATGGTGCCCGATGGTGGGCGGATGCATTTGAGGCGGCTGGATTCTCAAATGCTTTTCAGATTGAAATATTGCCGGAAGGAGCGGATCCAATGGATGTGCGCTACAATACGATTCAGTGGGTGCACCGCGCTACACGTGGCTGGAGTTACGGGTCAAGTGTGACAGACCCCCGCACCGGTGAGATCATCAAGGGGCATGTGTCGCTCGGTTCACTCAGGGTCCGACAGGACTACCTCATTGCCGAAGGACTACTTGCCCCCTACGGTGATTCTCTTGCAGCCGACGATGCGATGTTATCCATGTCACTCGCACGTATCCGACAATTGTCCGCACATGAGGTCGGTCACACACTGGGACTCAGCCATAATTTTGCGTCCTCTGTCAATAGCCGGGCGTCCGTCATGGACTATCCTGCTCCATACGCTATGTTCAATGAGGCCGGAGAGATCCAGCTGGATGAGGCTTACTCGACTGGTATCGGTGAATGGGACAAAGTTGCCATTGCCTACGGGTATGCTCAGCCGTTACCGGGTGATGACGAAGAGGCGCTGTTGAGCGCAATCCTGCAGCAGGCTTGGGATAATGGCTTGCACTACATTACCGATTCGGATGCACGCCCTGCCGGTGCAGCACATCCGCTCGCCAATCTCTGGGATAATGGTGACGATATGGTAAGTGCCCTTCTCCACGAAATGGCTATCAGGGATGCTGCCCTGACGCGCTTCGGTCAAGAAGTCATTCGCAAAGGACGTCCGCTGGCAACCATGGAGGAGGTACTGGTCCCGCTCTACCTGCGACACAGGTATCAGGTGGAGGCTACAGTCAAATTACTGGGCGGAGTGACGTACACCTATGCGATGCGTGGAGATGGTCAGGCGCTGGTCGAACCGGTTACGGGTTCGGTGCAGTTGGCAGCGCTGGAGGCTTTGATGGAGGTGGTTTCGCCGTATGCGCTTCGCGTCCCGGAAAGCATCCGTTCCGGTATGCCTCCCCGTCCACCCGGGTTTTCAGCGCATCGCGAATTGTTTGATCGCCATACGGGTCTGACATTTGATGCTTACACGCCTGCTGCTGCGGTTGCTACACTGGTATTTGCTCGGATCCTCAATCCGGCGCGCACAGCTCGCATGGTATATCAGCATGATCACGATGAGACCCTCCCGGATTTTCATGGCGTTATGGAAATAGTTAGCGACGCAGTCTGGGGGACATCTGTGGCCGACGATCCGTACGATGCCGAATTGCAGCGCGTGGTGCAGCAGGTGTGGATTGATGAGCTGATTGGATTGGCGAATGAACGTGATGTGGCCCCTGCGGTGCGGGTAATGGTTATGGAACGACTTCGTGAGTTCGTGGAGTGGCTCGTGGAGGCTGAGGTGCCCCAACGGGATACAGAAACTCGCTATCACCGCCGGATGGTACTGGATCAAATCGAGCAGTACCTGTTAAGGGAGTACAACCCTGATGATCGCCGGCCCCGTGCAATGATTCCACCAGGCTCTCCGATCGGTGCTGATGTACGTCGCCAGATGCAGCGCGCGTTACTCTCAGCTACTGCAATTGAGTGGTGCAGCCACTGAAACGTCCTGCGTTATGTCAAAATTGAAGAACCCGAGTAATCTAAAGGAAGTGGCGATCCGCTACCTCCGCGATGCGGTAAGGAACGAACAGGCGGAATTTCGTGACGGGCAGTGGGATAGCATTGAACATGCCGTAAAGGGGGAGCGGGTTCTGGTTGTCCAGCGGACGGGTTGGGGGAAGACCATGGTCTATACCATTGCAACCAAACTCAGGCGGGAAAAAGGCCTGGGACCGTCGCTGATGATATCTCCACTTCTGGCACTGATGCGTAACCAGGAGGAGGCAGCGTTTGCGCTTGGGCTCAATGCACGCAGGATGACGGGCGATAATTTTGCGGATTGGAATGAGATTCAAAAGGAGCTCCGAAAAGATGAAGTGGATATACTCATGATCACGCCTGAGCGGCTGGCAAGCGGCTCCTTTACCAGGCGCACACTACCGCTGATTACAGGGGGGCTGGGAATGCTGATCATAGATGAGGCCCATTGTATTTCGGATTGGGGGCATGATTTTCGCCCAGACTATCGGCGCATTCGGAGGGTTCAACAGGCTATTCCGAAGGGGGCTGCCATTGTAGCCACGACTGCTACGGCGAACGATCGCGTCGTTAAAGATGTGCAGCAACAACTGGGGGGAGATATTCAGGTTAGTCGCGGGAGTCTGGGGCGGCGCAGCCTGCAACTCCACAACCTCACGCTGCCCGATCCCAAAATGAGACTGGCATGGATAGCACAGGTCATACCACACCTGTCGGGGAGTGGGATCATTTATGTCCTTACACGCAAGGATGCGGACCTTGTCTCTTCCTGGCTTCGGTACAAGGGTGTTAAGGCGGCATCCTATTACGGTAACGCAGGGAAACGGGAAGCGTTGGAGCAACAACTTCTGCGCAATGAGATCAAGGTTCTGGTTGCGACTATCGCCTTGGGAATGGGTTTTGACAAGCCGGATCTTGAGTTCATTATTCATTACCAAAGACCTGGATCAGTTGTACATTATTACCAGCAGGTGGGACGAGCAGGGCGAGGAATTGATAATGCCTACGGTTTTCTACTCTGGGGAGAAGAGGATGAGCGTATTGTTGATTACTTCATGGACAATGCCTTCCCCCCTCAGAATGAGATCAACCAAGTGCTTGATGTGCTTGAGAATGCGGAGGACGGTTTAGAGATGGAGGAAATCATGGCGGAGGTTAATCTAAAAAAGTCCAGGATTGAAAAGGTGCTGAAGCTCGCCTCACTTGAGTCGCCGGCTCCGGTCATTCAGCAGGGATGGACGTGGTATGCAACTGGCGAAGCTAGTGGGTTCAGTGTCAACCCAGACTACGTCGCCCGGTTACGGGAGGTTCGCGCATCCGAGCAGGCGCAGATGCGGAAATACATGAATCACGATGGATGCCTCATGGCATTCTTGCAGCGAGCCCTTGATGATGATTCTGCGAAAGACTGTGGTCGTTGTCGGAATTGTACTAACAGGGCTCATAAGTCTCACCAACCCAAGCCGGAGTTGGTAATTGAAGCAAAACAGTTCATCAGAAGACGGCCATATCCTATATCGTCCCGCAGTGAATGGCCAGTAGCCGGAATCTCGGATCATCCCATTCATGGAGACGATGTTACGATCGACATATGTCATCGTATGCTGCCAGGATTTGCACTTTGCAGGGCTTTTGATGGGGGACTTGGCGATCAGATTTTGAGGGAGCGCAATTATGAACAGCGATATTCAGATATGGTGGTTGATGCGCTCATTGATAGGTTACGAAAATGGCCCAAAAATAGGGGAATCGGATGCGTAACATATGTGCCGCCACGCAGCAACAGGCGACATGTGCCGCTCTTGGCGGCAGCAGTTGCAGAACGGCTTGGGTGGTCTCTGATTCGTGCTGTTTCGAGAACCGGCATGGGGGCGCGGCAGAGTGAGCAGAATAATGAGGTGCAGCGCGCTCTTAATGTGGCAGATGCATTTATGATCGAACAACCCTGCAAACAGTCAACACTCCTGATTGACGATGTGAGCGTCAGTGGTTGGACGATGGTCACGGCGTCTGCTCTTCTGCGCCATGATGGATGTCCGAGTGTGCGACCAGTGGCGTTGGTCAAGCATAACTTATCTGGGTGATCATGGCTTGGCCGCTGTCTGACGATACTAATGTGACGTTGCTTCTGTGTGCCTGGTTCGGTGGAGAACGGGAGCATAAACCGCTTACGCTAGCGGAATATAATCTGCTGGCAACGTGGCTTCACCACAATGAATATCGTCCACAGGATATGGTTAGCGGCTCATGTGTCGAGAATGCGGCAAAAGAGACGGGACTAGGCTACGGTCGTATATCCGGCCTTCTGGAGCGGAAGATTTCTTTGGGATTTCACCTTGAAGAGTGGCAGCGCAGAGATTTTTGGATTCTTGGCCGTGGGGATGCAGCGTATCCGAAAAAAATAAAACAGTCCATGAAGTCGCAGGCGCCACCAGTCCTGTTCGGTACCGGGGAAGTGACGATCATTGATCAGGGCGGCACAGCAATTGTGGGACCGGAAGGGGTGACGCAGTATTCAGCAGAAAGTGTTCAAATGCTGGCAAAGTTGTATGCAGAGAGCGGTCAGGCGATAATTGTTGCAGGAAGGCAGTCTATCGGAGAAAATGCGGTCAAAAGTGCTGTTGATGCAGAGGGAACTGTTATATGGGCACTCCAAGGATCTGAGCTAAATGTACCCTTAGAGAAGTCTCTTCGCCGATCGAGAGCGTCCGGGCAAACAGTCTTGTTATCTAGCCGCAGTCCAGCCGATGAACGATTGTTGAACAAAGAACCACGAGTGGGACGGATGCTGATGACGCTGTGTGATTCGGTAGTCTATATGGACAGCGCAGAGATCAGTACGGATCGATATTGCGTGGAATCAGCAGTGTTCGAATTTATCGGATCGAGAAAATGTTTTGTGCATGTTGGTGGAGAGCCCACAGAATCCGCGTTCCAGTTAATCAATTATGGGGCGGAGAACTGGAAAGAAGAACGGCTAGAGGTTAACGGTGAGTCACTGGAAGTGCAGCCGGACGTGATCGAGGGCTCTCCAGAACACTCAGATGTAAGCCAGCCGGAACCCGCGCAAGCGGACGAGTCCGATCCTGAGATCGAATTGAATGAAACAGCAACGCCGCAATCAGCGGATCAGGAGAGTAGCTCGGAAGGAGAACTCGAATCGGAAGCAATACACACAAAACCCGATGACGAAGTAAAGCAGGAACCCCGAGAAGAGTCTGTAGCTGATCGGGAAAATTTTATCCCCAAGGTAGCAGGCATTCAGGGCGAACTATTCGAGTTGGAGGAGGAATGGGCAGATCCCTTGGTCGGTGATGTCAGAGCTGTACTCCAGCTGTGTGCGTTTCAAAAAGACGAGACGACGTATTCTCCACTTGAGCCTGCGGAATACAATCGGATAGCTTCGTTTCTGAATCAGAATCACAAGCGACCAAGATTCCTCCTAGATGATCACGCACTAGTACAAGAAGCTGCCAAGAGTGCAAACGTTGACGTTGATCGGATCCAGGGTTTACTGGGACGTAGCATAAAACTGGGGTTCAGCCTGAAAGAATGGCAGCAAAAAGGTTTTTGGATCCTGGTCATAGGCGATGAGCAATATCCCGAGAAAATCCAGCATGGGATGGATGATAAAGCACCGCCATTCCTTTTTGGTGTTGGAGACACGAGCCTGTTAAGCTCGGATGGGTTGGCTATTATCGGACCTGACAGCGTTCCTGCATCCAGTCTGGTCAAAGCCCGCAAAGCCGCAGGAGAAGCTGCTGACAAGGGACAGACGGTCATTGTAGCTGGACATCTCAAAATGGCAAAAGAGCTTGTCGGGACGGTACAGGAGCATTCAGGCCGTGTCATTTGGGTATTGCATGACGGATCCCTTGAGCAGGCTTTCAAAGAGGCTCATCATCGTCAAGCACTCAGCGAGAACCGACTGGTTATCATTACGGCACAGAACCCCAAGGCTCCACGGAAATCGGGCAAAAAAGAATACGTTGGATTCTTAGCAACGGAGTTGGCTAATGATTTGCTTTATGTGGATGGTTTGAAGAGCAGCAGGGATCAGTTTGCAATGGCTGCTGTCGCTCTTGAACGGCCGAAAATATGCCGATTACTAACCGGTCCAAATATTTCTCAAACAGGCAGCCAGTTAGAGAAACTTGGTGCTAGACCTTGGGCTGACGGGGAAGAAAACACTGATGCTAGTCACGAAGACGACTCCACTCCGATCAACGGCTTGAGCTCTCGCGTCGACTTGTTTAGCCCCGGTACCAATGAATGATTTACTGACCGATGATGCCTGTGCAGTGCTTTTGTTATGTGCATTTCAGGGAGGTGAGGAGAAACACTATCCACTGGGGCTTGCGGAGTATAACCGGGTGGCTACCATCCTGTATCGACGTCAAGAGAGACCAGCGTTCCTCCTTGGTGATGCACCGGTGCGTGAAATTGCCACGAGTGCACAGGTTAATCCTGCCCGGCTTCAATGGCTCCTGGATCGTCGCATCAATCTAGGGTTCAATCTGGAAGAATGGCAGCGAAAAGGTTTTTGGATCTCTGCCCGAAGCGATAAGGATTATCTGAGGAGAATTCGAAGCAGGATGGGTATAGGGGCGCCGCCACTGATATTTGGTGCAGGAGATCGGGTGCTTCTAAAGGAGGGGGGATTGGCCATTATTGGCCCTGATCGTATCCCACCAGCCAGGTTGAAAAAAGCCTTCAAGACTGCGAGGGAGGCCGCGGAGAAGGGACAGACCGTCATTGTGACGGGGCATCTCAAGGTGGCAAAAGACCTTGTGAAGGCAATACAGGAGCACTCAGGATGTGTCATTTGGGTATTGCACGATGGATCACTTAAGCAGCGTCTCGAAAAACCTAATCGCCAAGCACTTAGTAAGGGCCAAATGGTCCTCATTACGGTGCAGAGTCCAGAAGCTCCACAGAAATCCGGTGATAGAGGATACGTTGGATCTTTAGCAACGGTGTTGGCGGATGAGCTGCTCTACGTGGATGGTTCAAAGAACAGCAAAGATCAGTTTGCGACAGCTGCCGCAGCTCTTAGATTTGCAAAAACTACCGACAATTCTCTGCGGTCGGAAGTGTGTAGGTTAGTGGTTGGTCGAAAGGTTTCTCAAACAGTCGAACAGCTCAAGGAGCTCGGTGTGGAATCGTAGTCGACTATATCGCACTGAAATGGTCGTGTCCTGCTGGTACCAAAGGTTCAAGGGAGCCATCAGTTCGGTGAAGCAGGATGTCTTTCTCCGTGATAGTTCCAATCGTGGTGAAGGATGCAGGGTTTGCATTCTTTAAGGCCTGTTCCGAGGCTGTGAAAAGTAATTCATAATCATCCCCGCCATTCAGAGCATAATCGACGGATCCCCGCTCCAGAATGACTGCAGCCCTCAGTGCTTCGGACAGGGGGAGTCTGGATTCCCATATAGTAGCTCCACACCCCGATGCTGCGCAAATATGGTGTAACTCATTGGCTAATCCGTCTGAAATATCAATGAGGGCGGAGGGACGTATGCCTTGGGAGGCCCATTCTTTTACAAGATCTAATCGGGGGGTTGGCCGAAGGTGACGGGCGACGAGAAGATTCCAGGCCGTTGATCCAACTGCCTCGGGTTTAATTCCATGCCGCAGAATATCCAACCCCGCAGAAGCACCCCCCAGGGTTCCACTCACGCATATCATGTCACCTGTTCGGGCTCCGTTTCTATAGACGATTTCTGACGCCTTGGCTTCACCAATGACCGTAACGGTTAGCATGAGAACGGGTGCGCGTGTTGTGTCGCCGCCTGCAATCTGGACCCCGTGTGCGGAAGCACCAACCGTGAGGCCTTGGTAGAGCGCTTCCAAGTTTTCCATGGACACAGATCTGGGTACACCCAGTGCTATCGTTGCCAGAATAGGGTGGGCATTCATCGCGGCAATATCACTGAGGTTGACCGCCATGGCTTTATAACCAGCGTCCTCCATGCTGTAGAACGCAAAATCGAAATGATATCCTTCAATTAGGGCGTCTGTTGTTACTACCTGTACCCTGTCATTCCCGGTGCGATAAATCGCCGCATCGTCACCAATCCCCGTAATAATCGGCAGTTTAACGTTCGGTGAACTAATGGAAGTTAATCGATGGATCAGATTGAACTCCCCGGCCTGCTCAATACTGGACATGACTTCTGGAGGTAATGATTCGCGCCGGACTACCAAGGTGCCAGCACCAGTCTAAGGCAGGACGCTTGTCCTGTTCGTTCATTTGTAATTACGGCCATACCTTTAACGTTCCCTGGATGTTCAAATCTGTGCCAGGCTAATATGGCAGTTCAACATAAAATCTCGATTTTCAGTGCTTTCCAACCGTGGTGGTTCTTTTTTTGGTTGAGATTAAGAACCCGGAGTGCACTCACTGATTTGTCATCGTCCATATTCTTTTGGAGGTTCTGCCACGATCTATGTGAAATTATTACTTCCTGGCGAACCTGCCACGCTATTATATCTTTGGGACTACACCCAACCTAAAGCTTGGGTCGCATGGGAAAGCCAAGGGCATACGGCCGAAGAAAAATTTCCGCTTACGGTGCATCCTGCAAGACGCGCTACAGACCTCGTGTCGCATCGCTGGCACGAGACACTGTAGGCTGAACTGGCTTGCCAGGGCCAACCGCCCCCGGCCATCAGGACTTCAATGACCAGAAACGACGTTACCGAACCAGGCTCGCCCGGAGACTCATACCGGTGAACCGTCCGGGGAGGCTTCCCAATAAAACGGGCTGCGCCTCAATGGAGAACCCGGCCTTCTCCCGCAGTACCGCGAATTCAGTCCGCTCAGGCATGTGCACATGTTCCCGAGCCTGGGGTAGTTTGCGATATTTTGTCCTGATGTTTTTTCGAATATTTATATACTGTTGCGGCCATAGTCACAGGGCCCAGATTTCAATTCTAAGATCCTTCACGACTCGAATCAGCCCCCGATACATTCGGGCTACCGATGTTTGACGCTATAACGGCCAAGTCCTTTTCTTGGGCCCAGTACCTATGTTGCAGGCTTACAAGATCATGCTAGGCCAACAGACCATTGATGCGTGGCACAACCACCCGAACCAACGCGGAAAACCCTAACGCATACCAACTTCTGATACCCTATCATCCCCTATTCTATTCCTGAAGAGCGCTTCGAAACCACCGAACGGCTCTGGGAGCGGCTCAGTCCCATTAGACAGTCTTCAGACCCGTCAAATAAACTGATATATAGAGGTCAAGCCAATGCTAAATGGGAGCTCATCCCAACGATCTTGCGCGACACCACGGCCCCGCTGCTTCAAAGTCTGTCAGCGCACCCGTTGACAACTGGCGCCCAAGTATCGATAGAATTTCATTTAATGCGAAGCTTTATCCATTATTGCGATGCTATTGGTGTAAGCGTTCCCCATGACTCGAAAGATTTTCGTGACGATAACTTGACCGATTTACTTCTAAGGCGCTATCACGCCAAGCCCGATACTTGGCCTGGCGAGGCTTTGCTGGAAGCCATGGCCCTAGCACGACTTCATGGATGTCCAACCAGACTGCTGGATTGGAGTACGAACGCCTATATAGCCGCATATTTTGCTGCTAGTGAAGCATTGCGGATCCGGTTTGATTGGAAACACGATCAAAGATTAGCTGTTTTGGAACTTGATGTGGGCTCCCACAGTGCTAAGTACTGCGGTGAGGTTAGAGTACTTACAGTGTCTGGTGCCATATCACCGAATGTAGTGGCACAGCAGGGGTTGTTTACCGTTCACCCTCTTCGAAGCCAAACCAATGAACCGATCGTTAGTGACGGCCTAGAGTATGAACTGCCCAAAGGATCCCTGCGAAAGTTAACCGTACCGATAACGGCCAGTTATCGGTTATACGAATTGTGCGAGCGGCTAGGCTATAACTCCGCCCGACTATATCCAAGTGCAGATGGCGCAAGCAAAGCCGCGCTTGACAGGCTCTGGTACTCCACTCCCCGAGAGCCATAGCATCTTCCAGTGCTAATTAGTCTGTCTGGACTACGCACGGAGAGTGCTTCACCCCTTATCACTTCAGCCGGATTACACTTACAGGTCTCGGCACGCCATTAACTTGCATCGTATGTCCTCCGCCGGTAGGGGAAATAATCACTTCGGGCATATAGGCGTAGTGATAACGGTACCAAAATTCCGCTTGCTGCCAGATCTGTCCGTTCACCAACTTGACGATGGTTTCTCCACTCCATCCTACGAAGGTGCCATCAATTCTGGATTTGATCTGTTGGGCGTACGTGGACATCTTGTTATCGGACATCTTGTTATCGGACATCTTAGTTGCCTACATGGACATCATATACTACTGTTCACGACTACAATAGATCCACAGCTAATTGCACCTAGCTGTGCCCGATATAGGCCGCATTCCCAAACCTCTCCGTGCCAATAGAAAGTGAGACATCGGTTGTATGTTAGAAGTGTAGGCGTGGTGGAAGCCAAACGACAGGAATAAAGAGCGAGTAATACTACTAGACTATACGGACATGTGCATAAGCACATAAGTAAATGTGTGCATTTGCAGTGTGATCCTATCCTCTACCAACTCCTTACTTGACAGGTAAATTACGTATCTTTTTGGCTGATACAGTATCTTCAACTGGTTCAACGACAGCCACAAATCGAACTAAGAACAATGAATGATAAAATCAACTGTTGCAATTCAAACACGATTACTTGGCTCCTTGTGGGCGCAAATGTGTGGCTTGCCGCTCTAGTCGCCCTGATGTGCTACTTGTTGTGGGGATGATAGCTGCCTTCCTGCAGGTGGCGTAAATGCACCAACTCAAGCGTCTCACTCCCACAACAACCGGCGAAGCACTAGATCAGTACTTCACCAAGATTAACATAGTGCGTAGTTGCCTCAGCAAATTGGGCAATCTGTCCAAATATGACCTTGTTGTGGAGCCGTCCGCGGGCAATGGTGCGTTTCTTGAGGCAATCAATCACAAGAACAAGGTCGGCCTTGATATAGACCCTCAGCACAAGGACGTTATGCGGGCTGACTGGTTTGAGTACGATGTGCCAGACAGGTACAAGCAAGTGTTGGTCGTAGGCAATCCGCCTTACGGCCAATACCACAAGTTATCCTCTGCGTTTATTCGGAGAGCAATGTCGTTTGAGAACGTTCGCACCATTGCATTCATACTCCCCAACGTGTACCGCAAGCATACCAGGCAGCGCATAATTCCGCAACACTGGCGAATCGTTTCGATAACCGACCTTGGCCGTGATTGCTTTACGCTGGATGGGAAGGACTATCATGTACCGACCAGTTTCTTTGTGTTGGATCGTTCCGAAGGGCCGGATTTGCGTGTACACGCACCGAAAAAAATCGCGGGTACAAGAGACTTCGACTTTGCGACTCCAAGGGACTTTGACATATTCGTTTTTGGTGCTTCCCCAAAGCGCGTAATAACCGATCCGAAGCCCAACAATAGGGGGCACTACCTCAGGGCTAAGGTGCCGGTCGATACGTTGACCCAGAGAATCAAGAGTGTGGACTGGAGGGGTAATTCGTGTGCAAATGGAGGCGTATATTGGCTGACCAAGTACGAGTTTGTAGAGCAATATGACAAGCGGTATGCGCCAAGTTGATTTGGGCGACGCGATACAGTTCATTCTTGCCAATCTTAACGATACGCGCAAGGTTGTGCGCCACACATACAGAATACGGAAACGCCTTGTTGGATTGGCAATGGCGGAAAAGATTTCTGAGCGTGATTTCTACCGGATTACCAAGTGTGCTTACTCCGCAATCCCGAAGCTCGCTATGGCAGAACTACTTCATAGAGGCAATGGCGGACGGAGGGTTAAAGCAGCCGATAATCAAGGCGATTTTAAGAAGAACGGGACGTTCTATGAATACAAGGGGGCTGGCTTCAATGAGGACAACGTGGTCAACATTGTTCAAATCCGCCTATGGCGGAATTGCGACTATACTATCCAGTCGATTTCGGATAATGGCGCAGTCACGTTCATGCTGGATCACGAAGAAATGAGGCACAAAACCGTAATTGTGCCCGCTACGGCGGCGCATGGCACAAGGCTGGTTACAGGCGGGAGTCAGCATGTGGAGTTGCGCATGACGTTTGGGAGGGATTCGGAAGTGTGGGACAGGTGGGTAGATCAATACGCAAATAGGATGCTGAAATGACACTGAGGGGAAGTTCTGCTACAATCCATGTGAAATTATTGCTTCCTGGCGTCATGCCACGCTATTATATCTTTGGTACTACACCGACTTTAACGCCGATTAGCCCAATGTCGGGGGTAACTTCCGTCAAATACTCTTTGATTGAAATGTACTATACTGCCCTTGGTTGTTGATCTTGCCGCTTAACTAAACACCTATGCATGTCCCAAGACCTGCGGTTTTCTTCCTGCTGTGCATGTCCTTGCCAGCTTGCCAGAGGGATGGTCGTGACGCGAGACCCAGCGAGGAGGACTATCCACGGGTAGTTCTCTCCGAGATCTTCCGCATAGGAGATGAAGAGGCCGGCGACACTGTTCTTTTCGGCGGCATTGACGGCTTGGCTGTCAATGCCACCGGCCAATTCTTCGTAGGCGACAACTCTTCTAAGGTCATCTCGGTATTCTCCCCGGATGGTGTCCTCATGGGGACATTTGGAAGTCCTGGGAACGGTCCTGGCGAGTTTGGGAGCATAAGAAGCGTACTCGTAGGCCGGAATGACTCTATCTACGTATTCGATTCTGCTCGCGATGTACTCTCTATTTTTGCTCCCGAAACCTGGGCGTTTGAAGGCAGCGTAAAAATCGTGGATAACGATTCTGCGGGCGATCCTTCTAACGTCATTGGGATCGCAGACATGGGACCTATTGTTCAGTATCAATTCCATATCAGTTCAGGGAACCTAGACCAGGATCGCTTTGTGGTGACCGCACAGACGAATTGGGCTGGCACGATGGTGCGGAGCTTGGCTCGCCTACCTGATGAGGAAAGACTGATCTTCATGTCACAGGAAGGGGGTCTTGCGCTACGCGAAGTTCCCTTTGCTCGCAGGCCGACTGCTCGCTTCACTCCAAGTGGGAAATTGTTCTCTGGATGGAACGAGACTATTTCTATAGCTATTACCTCGGTGGATGGAGAGACACTGGGATCCGTCCAGAAAAATCACGCGCCCATCCCGGTCACGGCGGCGGAACAGGATGCGATAGTAAATCCTGATGAGTTTGGTTCGATTCACGAGGTGAAACCGGCGTACAAGACCTTCATAGTGGATGATAAGGATCAGGTATGGCTCAAGGGTGAGCTCCAAGGAGAAGCCCCGACCGCAGAGTGGCTGATTCTGGATGCATCTGGAAAGGTGGTCGGCCGGACTGAGTTGCCAGCGAAAGTTACACTAAGGGCTATCCGATCTGGCCGTGCTTACGGATCCATAGAAGCCGAATCTTTCTTTGCACCCTCAGTGATCCCCAGGGTCGTTGTGTATTCTGTGGACATGGGACACACGACACCAGGCACTACAGACACACCGTGAATCTTTAGGAGCAGCGGCTAGGAGCCTGCGAGGCGGAAATGTTCAGCGATCGCGGTAGGGACCCGAGTTTCCCTGGGCCCCTGTCGGAATCAACCCAGCAGCATCTATTGTATATTCAGATTGAGTTTGGGATTCTGGTCGCGATCATTGAATGTGATTAAGAATTGATCATGGGATGGGAGATCATGTGGGAAGAAGAGGATGTTAAGATGGTTGCACCGATTTTGGAGAAGTACGCTGCGGCGTATCCCAACCTGTGTTCGCTGAGCTTTGATCGGGAGTATTAGCCAAAGGAGAATCTGGAGGTTTCGGTGTCCACGCCCCTGCATATAACTCTTCCCAAGAAGGGCTACCTTTCCAAAGCGGACCTTGAGCGTCAGTCAACGGAGGCCTTCCAAATGGCACGTCGGAATCATGCAAAGGTTGAATCCCGAATTAACTGTTTGGAGCAGCATGGAGGGGGTCGCATTCGGACCAAAGGGGGCAAGGCAGGATTTGCATGGACGGTTGGGACAAGTGTATTTACCACCAATCTGTGTCGTATTGGGGCGTTCCTGATGGACCAGCTACGAACGTTGTTGCGTCAAGCGGCGTGGCAAACGAATGGATTTTGTGGATTTTAACCTTGCTCCACAATCGGAGACGGAAGAGCCAATTCTGGACGAGACGGAAAACCACCCAAACTGGCTTCTCGGATCTATAATCTCAGCACAACTGGGAAACTGGTTGCGTACTCCAAGGCACTCCCGTGCACATCACGAAATCAGGCCTCAATTTTGGCTATAATCAATCCTGAATAATCTTCTAACTCTACCCAGAAATTGGATCATCTCCAAAATGAGGGGGCGGGCAGGCACTATAATAATTCCTATTTTGATGCCCGGCCAATCTTCAGCATATGAAGGAGATGCATGTCCGCGTACAGGTTAGACCCCCGTATTTCGCATTATTTCGCGCTCTAAGGGGAGATGCATGTCCGCGTACAGGTTAGACTGTTCTCTCTGCAAGAAACTCAGACCCTACGGAACACAAAGTTTGCCCAGCACGGCCGGACGATCAGCTCCGGTAACAGAGGGCATACTGGTCGGAATCCCGTTTGCAGTTTCGTGAGCAAGAACTGCAAAACAGAGAGCCTCCTTACTGTCTACGCCAATCCCATACGAGTCTGAGGTCTCAATGTCTACCATGCATCTGTTATGTGCAAAACAATCTCTGAGCAGGTCCATGAGCGTTCGGTTGTGTGCACCTCCCCCAGATACAATGAGTCGATTGATTGCATATTGGGGTTCCACAAAGGCCTGATAGGCCTGCCACACGGACCTTGCCGTCAAAGCCGTAGCCGTAGCTATCAAATCCTCAGCCGGTATTCGATCCGACTGATCAAGCAATCGTCGCAGAAATGCATGATTCAAATAGTCACGACCAGTCGACTTGGGGGGCTCAGACAAGAAATAGGTGTCCTGCAACAATTCTGAAAGCAAAGCCTCATTAACCATACCGGATTTGGCTATATTCCCCCCTTCATCGAAAGGCAAGTCCAGCAAACGGCTGCAGAGCGCGTCGATAATCATATTGGCCGGACCAGTGTCAAAGCCATAGACCTGATCGGCATGTGCACCGGGAGGCAAAACAGTTAGATTGGCCACGCCACCAAGGTTCAGGCAGCCACGAACCTCCGTGTCATGCGTGAAAATCACATAGTCGAAATAAGGCACCAGCGGTGCGCCCTGCCCCCCACATGCCATATCTGCCAACCGAAAGTCTCCGATAACAGGTATGCCAAGGAGTTGGGCCATTGTAGCGGGATCGCCGATCTGGAATGTCGAGTGTATCCCCATGCCCAGGCAAGGTACCTTATCCGGGAGGTGCCGAATCGTTTGGCCATGGCAACCCACCAAATCCAGGCTTTGCGTGGAGTCCTCTCTGGTTGCCAGTGTGCGAGTGATCGCTTGCACGTATTCGTACGCCAGTCGCACATTCAGTTGGCTCAGTTCAGCCACGCCGATATACTCTTCACTTGCAGCCTTTCCAAGGCTGTCAGCCAATTCTTCCGAAAAGGCAAAACTGGCACCATACCAAGCGATGACTCGGAGTTGCCGTCCGTGTCCCTGCAGATCCGCGATAACTACATCAATCCCATCCAGGGATGTGCCGCTCATTACGCCGGCAACACGACGGCAGTCCTTAGGCAGAATCACTATCTACTCTGACTTGGTTAAGGCCTCCAGTCTTTCCGCTTCCTGGAGAAAGCGGTCCCGTTTATCCGGGTCCTGTTCACTGAGTGACCGGTAAACGGATGATGCTTTCTCGTACTGTTTCTGAGCTACGAGAATACGTGCGAAGGTTTCGGTGATCGTATCGCTAAACTCTTCTTCTTCCAGTGGTTCGTCAGAATCGCTGTCGTGTGAGCTTATATCAGGGCGCCCTACTGAGTCAAGTTGCGTGATCAGCCGCTGAATTTCGTCGTCATCCTCTTCTCCAATAATTTCGTCCAATTTCGCGGCTAAATTGCTGGTGTGCTCAAATGCGGGAGCACCACTCGGCTCTGGGATTACCGGGCTCTTGTCTTCGGCCTGCAAAAGGTTCGTGGTTTTCCAGACGGATTCCGCGCGAGTGTCCTGTTCGCACACTTCCAAGGCGTGCGCTAGAACATAGTTGGTAGCTACATCCAAGGGGGTTTGTCGGCGCAAGTCGTGCAGTTGGTCCAGGATTTCCGCTGAGCGGCCTTCTTCGATGGCGTTCAGCGCAACAATAAGTGTTAGAGAAGCCATACTAGGTTCGGTCAAGAAGCTCAAAAATATTATACCGCGTAACGAAGATATAGGACATTGAAAATAATATTTGGAATCCAACAGCGGCCCAAATACCATCCCACAGAAGATAACAGAGTCCAACGACAGAGTATACGGCCATCACTGCTTCAATTACTACGATTAGGGGGGAAGTTCGGACGCTGTACCTTCCCTTGGCCTTTGGAGTCCGCTCAAAGTCTGTGGAGAAACGCCTCCATGCTGTCCAGAGTGCTTTTGTGTTGCTTATGGCAAGTCCCATTGATCCTGCCATAAAGATGGGGAAAAACCACATTCGGCGGGGCCAGTCCGGGTAAAGGGTGCGCTGAGCAAACACCTGTGCAAGGAAGAACCCCAGTAAGCCCACTAAACCGAGGCCCATGACTCCAAAATAGACCTGCCCGGGGCCAGCTCCTTGTGCTTCCTGAAACAGCAGGAGCGGATGTAGCAGAGTTACAAGAACGAGACATGGATAGACTACATGAGCGGTCAGGTGAACAGTGCCTTGAATTTTAGTTTTTAGAGGCACGGCTGCCCGCCATAGCCTCCAAAGTAGCTTACGCGCGGCCTCTGCCGTTCCTTTTGTCCAGCGTGTCTGCTGTACCCGAAGTGCAGCCAGTGTTGCCGGCAGCTCTGCCGGAGCCTCCAGTTCATTGATGTACCGAAACTTCCAGCCGCGAAGTTGTGCACGATAGCTCAAATCCAAGTCTTCCGCCAATGTATCTCCATGCCAGCCACCCGCATCTACAATACAACTGCGTTTCCATAGACCCGCTGTTCCATTAAAATTGATAAAGCAGCCCGAAGTATGCCGTGCGACCTGCTCAACGGCAAAATGTGCATCCAGTGACCATGCCTGCACCTGGGTAAGAAGCGAGGTCCGAGCGTTCATGTGGCCCCAGCGCATTTGAACCATACCCAGCCCATCCTCCTCCATCAATGGAACCAGACGCAGTAAAAAATCTTTCGAAGGCATGAAGTCAGCATCAAACACTGCTAAAAGTTCTCCAGTAGCCGACTGCAGACCATTAGCCAACGCACCCGCCTTATAACCCTCGCGGTGGTGGCGCTGTATGTGTACAATGTCGAGTCCGCGTGATTGCCAATCAACGACACATTGCCTAGTTATTGCGACGGTCTCATCGGTGGAATCATCCAGAACCTGCAACTGCAACAGACCTCGGGGATACTCAATAGCTGCGCAGGCATCAATCACACGCTGGGCAACAAGTGCTTCATTGTAAAGGGGGATCTGAATGGTAACGTGTGGCCACGCACCATTTTTGCGGTTGATATCCGGCAGCGGGTCCGGGTTCGTGCCCTCGCTACGAGCAACCACTGTGCTCATCCAAAGCAGGTTGGCGCCATAGAAAGCGAGCACCAACATAGCACCCGCGTACAGTACGGCAATCATACTGCTTACCAATTGGAAGTGGCTGCGGTAAAGAGATCGTCGGCAATGTTTTCGAGGGCAGCCAACGCAGCGGCTTCTTCGGCTTCCAACCCACCCTCCAGGGGGTCGTAGTCATCAAAACCGCTAAAGGTCCGTTCCAGTACATCCCCATCCACCTGATTGGCATACTGGGCAGAGACGGAAATAGCGATGCGGTTGTACTGAGCACGTTCTTGTCCGGTCACGGATGTGGGGGCATTGCTATAACGTGTAATCTGTGTGGTAAGCAATATATCGGCCTCTGCTTCGTCTTCGGTCAGGATGAGTCTCGTTTGTCGGACAAACCGGTCAATCATGAGCTCTGTCAGGGACTCATCCAGAAGCGTCAGGGGACTCGTACTTTGGTCTTCGGCTATCGGGATAGCAATCGTAGTTAAGTGAGCCGGGATGCTTGCTCCGCTGAAGCTGTAATATGAGCAACCATGCATACACAGGAGAAGCCCGAGAAGCGTGAAGTTAAGCCACCTCGTCATCCAGTTTCTGAAGCTTGCGATAAAGTGTGCGCTGACTGATGCCAAGTGCGGCAGCAGCCTCCTTGCGATTGCCGTCAAAATGCTTCATTGCCTGTAGGATTAAATCCCGCTCCGCTTTCTCGAGCGTTAGAATGGTCTTTGGCTCATCTCCTGATTCAACCTCATAGACGACACTGTCCAGATCCCGCTTACGATCCGGGCTGGGCAACATAGGCACAGGACGGGAGCTGTCAATCTGTATCTCTTCCCGGTAGTGCGGCTCAGGCTCGCTACTGTGTACGCGGTCGCCGAGTGTCCTTCCAAGGTCTTTGCGCAAGTCCTGTATACTTTGGCGGATTTCGAGTAATGCCCGGTAGATAACAGCAAGTTCAAGGGCGGATTCTTTGACAGGTTCACCCTTCACAGGCATAAGTGCAGTGGAGTCGCCACCTGCAGTCACCCCGCGCAAAAAAGGTCGAATGGCATCCGTACCTACGTCAATCCCACGGTGCAGTACGACGATCTGGTCAGCGACATTACGTAGTTCGCGCACATTTCCAGGCCAATGATAGGATTCAAGCAACGCGTAGGCTTCCGGGGTTAACTTTCGGCGAGGTGATTGATATTTTCGGGTGGATGCATAAATAAAGGCATCAAAGATCGGCCTAATGTCTTCCCTCCGTTCACGGAGCGGGGGGACCCGGATGATCACAGTGCTGAGGCGATAGTACAGATCCTCTCTGAACCGGCCAGCGCCTACCTCACGTCCCAGATTCTTGTTTGTTGCTGCAACTACACGGACATCCGTTCGCTGGACGGTGGTGGAACCGACACGGTTGAAGGTGCCGGACTCGAGCACCCGGAGCAGCCTTACCTGGGTGGGCTGTGGCATTTCGCCAATTTCGTCCAGAAAGATTGTTCCTCCGTCGGCTTCCTCGAACAGTCCGCGCCGACGCTCAGTAGCACCGGTATATGCACCTCTTTCCGCGCCGAAAAGCTCTGATTCTATCAGACCTTCAGGAATAGCCCCGGTGTTGATGACTTTGAGTGCACTATGTCGGCGCTGCGACAGTTCGTGGATGGCCTGTGCAATCAGCTCCTTTCCGACTCCGCTTTCTCCCTCAATGAGGACAGAAATGTCTGTACGCGCGACTTGACGAACACGGTCTATCACGTGGTGAATCCCAGGGGATTCACCAATGATGCCAAATCGGGCTTGTACTGCTTGTCGGTCCATGAGGCGGAGAATTGCTTGCTAACTCAGCCAAGACAAATTATGGGAATCATCTGCGGCAATAACCACCATGTGCGGCAACGCGCATATGTATTTCACGGCGCACGGGATATCCGTCCGACCAGTCAACTGACCATAAAAACTCAGCCCGTCTGCCGTAAAATCGTCTGGTACGGTACTGCCTGCCGCTTCAATCAGAGTTGGCAGAAAATCTGTAAAGTCCACCAGCCCATCATTGACGATATTCGGCTGAATCGTTCCGAGCCGGTAAGCGATGAGTGGTACATGCGTTCCCGCAGCAACAGGATAAGCTTTTCTACCTTGGATCAGACCTGTTTTGTGCTGAGAGGATGTGGTCCGATGCGTCCCATTGTCTGTTGTGAACAGCACCAGCGTATTGCGGTCAAGCTCCAAAATAATGTACTGTAGGTGACTTGTAACGGCTGCCGCGCTCAATGTACTGCCAAAGTGCAAATTCTTTGAATCCCGCTTCCTCGGAAGTTGAGCCTCTGCGCCCCGCCAGTTCTCGTTGGTACGTGTTACCATACAACTGCCACTTGCAGCAATTCCTGTGGCATAGCCAACGTCCTGCAACAGATGGGCAAACGTCTGCTCAGTTGGATCCAGCAGCCCAAATCCAATGTAGTTTCGAAAATTATACTTGCCGGTCATCAACTGCACCCTCGTGGGTGTACAGAAAGGGGTGGAAAATACATGGGTGAACCGCATTCCATGTTGAGCGAGGAGGTCCAAATGTGGTGTATCATAACTCAATTCACCGTTTACTCCCAGCGTCTCGTAGCCCATGTCGTCGGCCATGATAAGTACAATATTGGGCGGGCGCTCAGTTGCAAAGGCAGCAATGAAGAGCAGCAAAGACAGTAATCGAATGGGAATTATATACTTGAGTGAAAATCCGATTCCTACTTGGCGACTTTCTTCGGTTTGCCCTACATGATCCGAGGCCTTGCTTCGGCAATGGTCAAATTCTTGTACGAGAATTCGCACACATGGTTTTTTCTGCTTCCTTCGTGGACTGCTTTGAGTCGGGTTCGGCTTTCTTTACACAGATCGAAACAAGTAGTTATGATCGTTGAGGGGATAACCCTCAACCCCCGAGTTACGTATTCGTTCAATGATTTTCAGGGTATCGGACTTGGTATAACGTTCCCAGGCATGATGGTGAAACTCTACGAAATATTTGCCCGAAGGGAATCAGTTCGCTTTCTTCAAGTTGCTGAAAGAATTCGTATTCAACCCCTTTGATGTCCAGTTTGAGGATGTCGGCGCCTTCTAACCCAAGGTAGCGGAGCGAGGAAAACGGAGTGATTCCCCGTACTTCGTACGAATGTGTCTTCATCCGCACCACATTGACGTGATCTGCAAGGATGGAACCACTTTTGTTGACATTCGACTGAAAGAAGGTCAGTGTCTCGTTGCTGGCGCATACGGCGAAAGGAAAATGCACGAACTAATCCCCATATTGTCCCGCAAGGATACATCAGGGTGGGCTTGTGTTTCCGCGTCGGGTCAACCACGACACACTCCGCAGCATACTTTTCGATGGGAATTACCCGTTTAAGTGAAACTTTGTTGCCGATAGTGTAATCATGGCAAAGCCGGGACGTTCGTACAGAGACGGAATAACGTTGTTACAATTACAGGACTTGTTTCCTGATGAAGCATCAGCACAATAGTGGTTGAGTCAGTTGTTTGGCCTGATGGCCGCAAGTGTCCGCGCTGTGGGGGAGACAACACGTATCGAGGGACACACAAGACCATGCCATATCGTTGCCGACCATGCAAACGAACGTTCAGCGTACGTACCGGAACAGCTATGCAATCGAGCAAATTACCGTTACGTACATGGGTCTACGCGATCTATCTTGAAATGACTTCGCTCAAGGGTGTGTCCAGCATGAAACTGCATCGTGATCTTGGTATCAAACAGGATACGGCATGGCATTTACAGCATCGCATTCGGACGGCATTTATCCAAGAGATTGCTAATGAGTTTGCGGGCCCAGTTGAAGTTGACGAATCATACTTTGGTGGACTAGAAAGAACAAGCACGCTAGTAAAAAAGCCAACCTGGGACGTGGCCCCGTAGCGAAAACAGCCGTCGTGGGTATGAAGGATTGGGAGAGCAATAACGTAGCTGCACGTGTGGTTGCCAGCACTGATAAATCAACACTGCAAGGCTTTGTACGTGAGCACATGGAAGACGGTACGAAGGTCTGCACGGATGACGCACGGGCTTATGTTGGGCTTGAAAACCACGAGAGCGTCAAACACAGTGTATCCGAGTATGTGAACGGGCAGGCTCATACAACTGGCGTAGAGAGTTTCTGGGCGGTTCTGAAACGTGCTTATCACGGAGTCTATCATCACATGTCTCCGAAACACCTGCAACGCTACGTAGATCGGTTCGCAGGGAAACACAACCTTCGCGGTCTTGATACAATTCAGTAGATGAACCACGTGGTAGCTGCTATGGTAGGAAAACGATTGATGTACAAAGACTTGGTGGGGAAGTAAATGCAACCAACTATTCTTTCACAAGACTGCCCTGAACTCTAATTAAACCGCATTTTTTACGACCACCAATAAGGTCATAGAAAAAAAGCCCATCTTTATTTCATAATGCGGGTCACTCTCATAGCATAGTGGCTATTCTATTTGGCGAGTAACCCGACGTGTCGGATTCGTCGCGTGAAGATGCAGGAATAGGATACACCTTATTTTATACAAATGTGGAACTTTCCATATTTTTCCTAAATATATGAACCCTTTCATAAAACCTTTAGTAAGAGCCATTGCCGCGCAATCTTGCGTATATTTGTTATTCCGATTCTCACTTCACTAATGGGAATGTAATGGATATCTTCAATTCGATTGTATCTATTCTTACACTTGTAATTATAACTGTTGGGGTTTTTGTAGCTCTTCGTTCGTGGCGCGGCAGTACCCATAAGAATATCAAAGATGACGGAATATGGAAGGGATCTGTCGATGCGGATCGAGCCAATTTCAAGGAGTTTATGCGGGAAATCAGGGAGGATATTAAAGAGATAAATGGTAAAATCGATAAAATCAATGATGCACTAAGGGATATATTCTCTCGGTTGCCTGCCAAAATTGAGACAACTCAGAGTCCTTTGGGACTCTCTGATCTAGGCAAAGATGTATCTAAGGATTTGGACGCAGTCTCTTGGGCTAATAAGACTGCTGATATGGTACAAGACAAAGTCAAAGGTAAAGAGGCCTATCAGATTCAACGATTTAGCTTTGAGTACGCAGACCGTGACGATCATTATACGGATGAAGAGCGTAACCAAATTCATAGAATTGCTTATGATAGAGGCATTTCTGAAGAACAAGTCCGTCGTGTATTAGGTATTGAACTCAGAGATAAACTATTATCCATTAAGGGGGAATCACACTGAAACCTGCATCCAACTCAGAACAACCCAAAGAACAAGAGCGGTTACGACTCTTGGAGAAACGATCCAATACACCGGCGATCAATCCGTTCTATCGTGGCAAGACCCCCAAAGAAGTGGCCAGGGTTCTTTTTCAGGCAAAGCCGACCAAACGGAGATCGAAGTAATCAGCAACAAAGTTTCACTTAAACGGGTAATTCCCTTTTCGATCATACCTGCGCCGAACTTGGGAGTGTATCCGCAACCGATATCAGTGATCACGGGGTTTTCTGCGCCCTGCGAAAAGAATATGAAGTTGGGGATAATGTACCGCATGCCCTCATCCTAAACCTATACCGCCGAACGATCTTCACAACTCTCCGGCATAAACCACGATAAACACGCTTCGCATTTCAACCCGATACGACGACATTGACCTTAGAAGTCATACTCCCGGCCAAAAGGTACCGGTTCCTGCTACCATTCCATGGGTTAGACGTGATGGTTCCTGTGTATTCACCGTAGGCGGGTCATGACTCTCCCCCTGAATCGGTTGTTGTATTCGTAGGGGACCCGACCGGTCGGATCCCACGGACATAGCGGCAACGTCAGCGTACGATGAAAAGGTAGCTGATACAGCCCTCGCTGATGACCTTTTGCGTTTAAAGTCGTATCACGGGCCTTTCTCCAGAGGAGAGTCGCGCATCGCACTACAGACACTCTCGTTATGTACATTTATACCCATAATAATGGGCATATCGCATTATTTTTTATAAAGTAGTACTCCCACGATGCCAGCCAGACGAACATGCCTACAGGCGTGATAAGCCAAGGGTGCGCAAGGTATTGCCCCCACCTCCCGATACAGACCTTGATGCAGTTGCCGAGGAATGCCGGTATGTTGGTAGCCCATATCATAGAACCGTTCGCGTTGGAGGGAAAAGACCAGAGAACAGACCTGGTAAGACCCCATGCCCCACGGATTTGCGGAAAGATCAGGCCCGTGTTGAAGAGTGGCTCAGAAATGCCATCCGTAAAGGGAATTTCGGCAAATTTGAACGGGGGTTTCCCCGCGTCGTATGGCATGAGGAAGATGGTAGGTTATTCGAAGCAAGGCAATCCGGTCGAGGTTCGTGTGAATACCACGGGTTTCCCCTCGGCCCTCACGACACAATTAGAGGAATGAGGTAATGTCGTTGTTTGATTACAAATGGGTTGATGCGCGACCGTATCCAGATCCTATTGCCCATAATACGATGGCTCACCTTACTATCAACGTAGGTGACCAAGTGGCTACATGGTTGCGAGCCGGGAATAAATACGTTGAACACATAGAGGTGCCTATGGCCCATATCGCTGAGTGGATCGTTGTTAATTGGTGGCACCTGTACCATGAAGCGGATACGGTATCTGGTTCTTCGCGTTCGGGTTTCTCATCAAGACATGACCTTTCCTACGCAGGTAACGGATTCGTATTTCCTCGCGTTGTGTTTCGCCCTGAGGGGGAACATGTGGTGGTTTCAAATGAAAGGTGGTATGCCAAACATGCGCACATAGAGTTTCTGTTAGACGGTGAACAAACGGTCGAAACCGTCGCCTTGCAGAAGGAACTGCATGATCTCGTAGAAGATGTCATCAACAGGTTGAGGGACAAAAATGTGAACGACGTACCTTGGATTGAGGAGTGGGACATTATCAAAAACAAGTTCGATGATGATGAGAAAGAATTCTGCCGAGCAACTGCCATGTTAGGACTTGACCCCTTCGACATTGAACCTGCACTGGCTAATCAAGTCACCACAGTTTGGAATGAAGCTGCTCCGTTAATTCGTGAAGAATTGATGCTGGCCTCGGACGAAACAAGCTTGGGACCGACTCATGAATGGCTCAAAGAATCTCTTGCGTCTGTAAGCGAATCGCGCAATACGATATGGGAGGAAGTGAAGACAGCCGTTCGGAGTAGATCATTGAACTCGGAATGCCCATGGGAAGCAGGAGAAAAAGATGCACGCACTGTTCTGCGTGAACTTGGTCGTGAACCGGGTCCCTTTTCCTTTGATGGTGAATATGCCATCCATAACATAGAAATGATGTCTCCTTCATCCCGCATAGAAGGCTGTGTAGGAGAAGATACACCCTCATGTGTTATCGTCTCAAAGCGGGATACAGGTAAGAAGTTTCTTCTTGCACGTGCCTTGGGACATTACATTGCACGTATAGGGAATGGACCTGCCATTTTAAGTAAGTTGCGAACCCCCGAGCAGTCTCGTGCAAGATCCTTTGCTGCTGAATTACTTGCACCAAGTGAGTGGCTTAGAAATAAAGTGGGTACACAAAACGACATTGAGCAGGACCAGATTTATGACCTCGCTGAACAGCTTGGTGTGTCTGAATTTACTGTCCAGTGGCAAATACAAAATCACGAAATTGCCAGAATATCACCATATCCACAGTGGTAGTTTCTACTTGATCAGATCCTGGTACATCAACCGCTTGCCGACCACCAAAGCCGCGATGCGCTCCTTCTGGTGTTTCGTGCCGAAGTCGCGGAAGTTGTGCTTCGCGTAGAGTTGATTTACGGTATCCGAGTGCACCTGGCCGCACAGTTGACCCGACCCCGGAGATCATTATATTTGCGCCCACACTCAGGGCTTCATAAAGCGATGCCCGTGACGGCATAACTTATTTTGGACTAGTTGGTTACGCAGCTATCCATAATTTCCCAGATTATCCGGCCAGAACTTCACCGAAGAGTGTAGCTGACGTACATCCTGTAATACGCACCTTTACGTACATGCCTGCGCTAAGCGTGCCACGGTCAAAGATGACCATCTTGTTTGTATCCGTACGGCCGCACAGTTGCGCCTTGCTTCGCTTGCTTGCCCCCTCTACGAGCACGGTATGGATGCGTCCGATTTCTTTTTGATTATTTTCGTGTGAAATCGATTTCTGGAGTGTAATGATTTCACTCAATCGACGTTTCTTTACTTCCTTAGGCACATCGTCGGTATACTTGCGAGCTGCATAGGTGTCCGGGCGTTCCGAATACATGAACATAAAGGCATGGTCATACCGGATATCTGCCAACAGCGCGAGTGTATCCTGATGCTCGGCCTCGGTTTCGCCGCAGAATCCCGCGATAATGTCGGTGGAAAGAGATACTCCTGGACAAATCCGGCGTGTATGTTCAATGAGTGCTCGATACTCATCTGCTGAATAGCCTCGGCGCATTCGTTGCAGCACCCCCGAGTTGCCGTGCTGCACAGGGAGGTGGATAAAGTTGCATACGTTCGGACGATCCCGGTGGACTTCCAACAATGCTTCGGAGCAATCTTTGGGGTGGCTGGTCGAGTAGCGAATGCGCAATTCTGGTGAAAGCAGACTCACGCGATAAAGTAGCGTTGCAAAATCTACAGGACCATCCCGGTATGAATTGACGTTCTGTCCGAGAAGGGTTACTTCACGGTAGCCAGCATCAAAAAGCCCTTGACACTCACGAACGATTGTCCCCGCGTTGCGACTGCGTTCGCGGCCACGCGTAAAGGGCACAACACAAAAGGCACACATATTGTCGCAGCCCCGCATAATTGAAACAAACGCGCTGATACCATTGGAATCATACCTGACCGGTGCAATATCCGCATAGGTCTCCTCACGTGAGAGCTGCACATTAACTGCACTTTGACCGGTTTCGTCTACCTGGTGGAGTAGTCGGGGTAGATCGCGGTAGGCGTCAGGGCCAACGACGATGTCCACCAAGCGTTCTTGTTCCAGTAGTTTATGGCGCAGGCGCTCGGCCATGCATCCAAGCACACCGATTTTCAGGTTGGTATTATGCTTGCGCTTGCGGGCGCGAAAGAATTCAAGACGTCTACGTACCCGCTGCTCGGCGTTTTCCCGGATTGCACACGTATTGAGCAGAACAACATCTGCCTGAAGCGGGTCGTGGGTTAATCCATATCCGGCATCACGCAATACAGAAGCAACGATCTCCGAGTCAGATACGTTCATCTGACAGCCGTAGGTCTCGAGATACACGGACGCAGGACCGTCGCACTCCGCCTGAGGCAGCCGGGCGGTATCTATATTTTCGAGTATGGGGAGCGTTTTCTGCACGACGATGTTGCCGGGATAGTTATACGTCCAAGCGGACCTTGGGAAACGCACATATACCTTTAATTGTTCGGAGAAAGCCTTGTTAAGATGACTTCAGCGTCGTAAATTGGGTTCTACCCAAACACAATCTTGTTCTCATGAAACGTTTTTTACTGACGGCAACTGTTCTTTTTCTTCCGCTCGCTGCAATAGCTCAGATGGATCCTGCCACGCCCGATGGCGAGAACCTGGGGACCCCAGAAACCTGGAAGGTGCGCCTTGATCGCCCTGACCCAGAAGCGGTTATTGGTGCAGATTCAGATTCTGCGGATGTATTCTTTGTGAACATGACACCCGGCTGGCACATTACGACCGGTCCGGCTGGAATCTTCTACCACCCGGACGCCATGGTGGAGGGTAACTATACCTTGGAGGCGACCATTCATCTGTTTGATCCAGGCGAGCGTCGTGAGGCGTATGGTGTGTTTATGGGTGGTCAGAATCTGGAAGGAGAGGACATTTCGTACGACTATTTTCTTCTTCGCAACACTGGAGAGACGTTGATTAAACGCCGCACTGGTGCGGAAACATCAGTTATCCGGGATTGGACGGCAAGTGAAGCAGTAGGTACATTTGGCCCTAACACTGAGAGTTCCGTCGAGAACCACTTGCTGGTTAATGTGGGAAGTGAGATGGTGACCTTTTCGGTTAATGGCACTGAGGTTGCGAGTACTCCCCGGGATCAGGTCATGACAGACGGTATTGTGGGCTTACGAATCAACCATGCACTCAACGTGCATGTCAGCGACCTGAAGGTAACCGCCCAGGAATAGGAGGATCTTCAGACTCGTTCGGACAGCTTGGGGACTCCTTATTTTTGTGCTGAATACCACAAACGGATTGTGGTATGGCTGGCTCTGGCTGCGGTGGAGATGGTGTTTTTCTGTAGGGAACGCTCTTTTCAGAAACAGAATGTTCCTAGACGGAGAAACGAGGGGCAATCCTCACGACCAACACTATCTCTATTTCAGTGAAACTGGCTTTCTCTGCGTTAGTAGAGCTAGACAAAATTTAAAGGCCCCCGCAGGGGCCCCTTAGTAAATTACCCCAATAGTAAAGGCAACTGCACTGAATCTACGGAAAACCACTGACAATGTTCCAACCTCCTGTATATTTTTTGCTCAGAAAACTCTCTCCAGACGAAGTTCCGTCTCATTAGGGCCTCTTGTAAATCCCGAAATCTAGGGGCAAGAGGTTAACGAGAATGTGTTTATGATCCGACTAACGCAATCCCGAAATTAATCCATTTGCGACCCAGAATCACTTCCATTGAAGATCACAGACGGACGGCCATTTGGCGCGCTACGTACTTGGCAAGAACATCAAATTCGACATTGCAGCGCATACCTACCCTCCACATAGACACATTCGTATGCTTGAAGGTGTGGGGAATGATGGCAACAGAGATACACAGATCACGAAGATGCGCGATAGTCAAACTTATGCCGTCCAGGGCAATAGATCCGCGTGGGATGACTAACCCGGCATACTCCGGTGGAATCACGAGTTCATAAACCCGTTCGCCGCCTTGCTGAGATACTTGGGTGATTGAGCATGTTGTATCTACATGCCCCTGAACTATATGTCCATCCAGTCGGGTATCTGCGAATAAGGCACGCTCGAGGTTGACTGGAGTGTCCGCTGACAGTTCACCCAATGTGGTTTTGGAGATAGTTTCAGGGACCGCTAAGACTGTAAAAACGTCTTCTGACTGGTCGGTCACACTTAGGCAGATGCCGTTTACGGCGATGCTTTGTCCAACGCACAGCTCAGAGGACAGGACAGCTCCAATGGTTAGCTCCCGCCCACGAGGGGTTTGCCTGATGCTTTTCAGTTGCCCAATTTGCTCTATAAGACCCGTAAACATACTGACTTCAAGTCGGGATTGGGTGTTTGTACCCCGTAAATAGCTGATCTACACCAACGCTTTCCCAAGAGTATTGCGCAAAAACAAGGCTTTGGGCCAATTGCTCAACCCCCAGATCCCCAATAGCACGCAAGCCGTTCCCAATCATTTTAGGTGCGATGAACAGTCGAAGCCGATCAACGAGGTTTTGTCGCAGCAATGCCGAAGCTAGTGCAGGTCCTGCCTCCACAAGGAGCGACTGTACTCGTGAGCCAGCTTGTTTTGTTTCTCCAAGTAGATGTATCAGTTCTGGAAGCGATATCCGACCTGCCTCAGATGGAGCAACCATGAGGCAGCCTCCGTTACCAAGAAGTTGATCACTGTATTCGGGTGTAACACCCTCCGTAACTACAGCAGTTGTTTTTGCGCCCCATTGATCAGTAAAGAGCTTGAGCGTGGCGGACAGGTTACCCTTTCCGTCCAAAATGATACGCATCGGTTGCATTCCTGAGACGTGTCGAACAGTAAGACTCGGATTATCAATGCGTGCTGTACCCGAACCTATGAGCACAGCATCATGCTCTCGCCGCCAAACATGAACATATTTCCGTGCCGCTTCGCCTGTGATCCATTGACTCTCTCCCGTTGCAGTTGCGACACAGCCGTCGAGGGTTTGTGCAAGCTTTAGCGTCACGAATGGGAGACGTTTGGTATGCCAGTGGACAAAGGCTTCGTTAAATCGATAGCATCTATCCCTCAGAATATCGGTAGTAACTGCGATTTTGTGCCCCCTCAGCATCGCCATTCCACCTGCTGCCCTAGGATTCGGATCACACATTCCAATATAAACGCGTGCGATGCCAGCTTGCAGAATGCCTTGTGTACACGGTGGGGTGCGTCCCTGGTGATTACAGGGTTCAAGGTTCACAACGAGGGTTGCTCCCTCGAGTGCCTTAGGCCCGTACCTCGAACCGGCCTGTTCTATTGCTTCTGTTTCTGCATGAGGACCTCCTGCGTACCTGTGCCATCCTTCTCCGAGAAGCTTACCCTCGGAACTCAGGATTACGCAGCCGACACGTGGATTTGGGCTTGTTGCACTATCAGCATTGGCCGCCAGAGAGAGACAACGTTCCATCCAGCGTGCGGCTGACTCTTTATTCATCAAATAAACCGACACTTAAATGGACTCGAACGCGAGAATGCGAACTGTCGTTTCCAGTTGAATGTGTATGGGAATCTGTCGCAGGAAATACTACCAAGTCTGTTGTGTTAGGGTTGGTAAGAATAATCAATTGGAACCTTCCTATCACACCGAGGGTCAGTCCAACTGCGGCATCCGCCATTTGCCCAGACTGAATTTGGTCTATTACTCGCTACGTCGTATCTCAAGATATACTAGCGTTGCAGGTTCTGCAGCCGAGCCTCTTACGTTCCATCCAGATGCGTAACCGGAGCTTTCAGCCAGTGCTCTGTATACAAAAGCACCCACTTCTGATCCGTGTGCTGCCCGACCGCTTTCGTCAGCGGTTCATGGTCTACCGTGTCAAAATATGCCTGGATGTCCATGTCCAGCGCCCATGACCATCGCCAGCAACGCACTCGCGCCTGCTGGGTCGCGTCATGAGCCGACTTGTTCGGTCGGTATCCATAGGAATCGGGATGGAACTCTTGATCCAATACCGGCTCTAATGCCGCCTTCATCACCATCTGTGCCACCCGGTCTGCCGCGGTGGAAATCCCCAGCGGTCGAACGCCTCCTCTCGACTTCGGAATATGCACCCGGCGGACCGGCTTGGGATGATAACTGCCCGATGCCATCCGATTCCATATCCTGTAAAGATTATCTGTACGAAAGACCGACCTATAAAGCATGTACGGGCGAGAGTGGTATCAGACACCACTGCTGAGACTCTCACAGGCTTTGTATACAGCACCTCACTACAGAAAGCGTAAGTCTATGCCGATGACGCCAAAGCGTACCAGGCATTAAGGAGAGCTACTCACGAGACCGTATAACACTCGGTCTCAGAATATGTGGACGGCATGACTCATATCAACGGCATGGAATCCTTCTGGGCACTATTGAAGCTGGGCTACTATGGAACGTATCATCAAATGTCACCAGAGCATCCACAACGATACGTAGATGAGTTTGTGGGTCGGCACAATATCCACAGACTGGATACAGTTGAGCAGATGGAGCAAATTGCAAAAGGACTGTTCGGCAAACTGCTCACGTACAAGATGCTTACCCGGAACGTTGGGAAAGTTGCACGGACGTGAGGATTTGGAGAACTCCTACAGTCTTCAAGATTTTGTATACCTGCTTGAAGGGACAATCAAAGATCGCCCAAAGACCAATTATGATCCCGTACAAATTCCGAGGGATCTAATAGACGGTCCCTCTCGTGAGGAGTCGGACAGCAAGAACGACAAATAAACGGCACGATTGTTGATTGAGTACCGCAACATGATGAGACATCTTTTTCCTTGCATCCTTATTTCCGTTTGCTTTGTGCTTACCTCATGCCAGAATTACAAGCATTTGAACAGGATTCCGTACAATCGGGGAGATTCGCCCCTAGAGATGGCCCTGATGAAGTACGACCGTTCGATCAAAATGGATGCCTACTCGAAGTTGCAGAAGATGAAGAGTCTTTGTGATGGACTTTTCGACTACGCGGGGGATGTTGACAAGAATGTGGTGGATGCGTCGAGGTGCAACGCTATTCATGCCACCTTGGCAGAGTTGTACAAAGATCTCTATACGACAGTGGGGTTTGACCATGCCAAGATCTCAGCGATACAGGCGGAATTGGAGGCTATCCCAGAGAATCCTACGGATGTTCTGGCGGAGTTGGAGAGTATCATGGCGGGTGTGGAGTTTGTTTTGGTCGTATGCGACGCTACTTTGTTGAATACTGCCGTGGAAGAGTTCGCAGCTACAGGGGAGAAGGTAGAGACTGTATGGGCAGATCGTGAGGCTTCGTGGGCAGAGATTGAGGCTGCATGGGTGGAGTACGAAGCTGCATGGGCGAAGTACGAGTCTGCCCTGAAGGAGACTCAAGTTGCGCTAGTGAAGTGTGGTGCTGTTCCCTATTTGAGGAGAACCGACCAACTGCAGTGGTTATGGTGGGCGTTGTCGTCGTAGCGGAGGGGTTCTATGAAGTGGGAGTTCGGTCGTACTCCTCGCTGTACTGGGCTATGGTATCGGAACCGCACTCCGCTCCGGAGATTCTATGTTCCAAGCTGAAGAGGTGGCGTGTAATGAAACCAAATGTATGCAGGCCTCGCCGGATCCCGAAACGGGGGAGGAACGAGGCCTTTGCACTTTCGAGGAAGAGGAGGACAAAAATTGCAAGAATAACAGAGAAACATGGACCTGTGAGTACATTCCGTGTGACTGAATCTCTACCTGGGATGGCGGTACTAATTCTGGGGATCGCCTTGGCGTCCTGTCGGGGCACGCCTGATGTTATTCTCCACCCTACCGCGGGCAATATCCAGTCTGTTGCGGATCCCCGATTCGTGCTTCATGAGGACTCGTCGGATACGCCCCCCTACCTTGACGCATCATCGTTGGAGGGCGTATTGATTGGTCGAGAAGAAGGCGAACCCCTTGAAATGATCGGTAGGGCGATGGACTTTGATATCAGTGCGGACGGCCTGTACTATGTGGATTTTGTCTATGGCCATGTGCGTGCCTATGATTCCCGCGGCATCCTGACAGCTGTAATCGGCAAACGGGGGGAGGGGCCCGAAGAATTCCCATCCGTGCGAAGAGTGTCCTTTACCGAGACTGTGGACGGCCCGCTACTAGTTGTTGGTGCCTCATCATACCGTATTTCGGTATTCAAACAGGAGGGGGGCTGCCTGGGTGCTGAGAAATTATTTTCATACTGCCCATAGCTTCGGGCATGGAGACCTGTGTGCGATGCATGACCATGTGTATACCATCGGCTATTCCGAAGAACAGCCCGGCGTGATCCATAAGCACACGCTGGAGGGAGAATTCGTCCTGTCTTTTGGTGAACCCTATAGCGATCCTGATCCTTTCATTCGCTCAAATCTGTCAGAGCGGGGCACCTTGGATTGCAACGAAACGCATCATACGATTGCTTACGCAGATGATCTTAATCCGGTGGTGACCGGCTTCTCGGATGCCGGTGTGATTCGCTGGCGCGTTGAATTGGCGGATGCTAACATCGCTCCTACCCCACAGAGACGGACAGATGCTGGCCAGACTACGATAGGCTTCCCATCTCATGGGAGTGGTGAAACCTCGTCCATCAGGTTCATTCCTGCAACAGATTCCGACCTCTTCTTTGTATCGTACCTCATCTATGGTTCGGAAGGTGCAGAACAGCAGCACCTGTACAGCGTGAATGTTGTCTCGGGAGACGGAAAATATATTGGCTACCATCCTTTCAGAATCAACAATACATCAGTGTTGGTGAAGGCTTTAGACACACAGCGAATATACACGACGGTCTACAAAGGCTTTCCCCAAATAGGAATATATTCCCGTTCTTTCGCTCGTTGATGAAGGTCTCCTAAGAATTGTCCGTGGGCGTATCTAGTATCCTATCGGAGAGTACCATCACACCCATGGCACACATCAGCAGGCATCTGACATTCCCACCCTTCCTCTCGAACAGATTCCACCATTGCTTTTTCACTTTTCACTCATTCGCCTGTGTTGATCTGACGTGACCTCCAGCTCCACAGGAGACAGTTGCACATCCTCTTCTTTGCACCGATTCAGCCTGTGTGTATTCAGATGAAATTGCCACTTATATTCAGATCAATGAAAGGTATGGCGAACGACATTGATTATTCTTACTCTCTGGTGTGGTTAAGGTGTACGAAGAGACAGGACAGGCGTATGTAGTGAAGTGCAGCGAAATGATGTAACTTGAGCAGTGGGAAATGATCACAGCGGCGTTACTCCCGCCGTGTGCAGTTTTCCGAGGTTTTTTCGAGATCACATCAGTGGAACACATGGACAAACAAGCAATACTTTATCGATGGGACGACATGCCAATCGAAGAGGTCAAAACCGGCCTTGGTCGCCGAATCGTCACGGGCGAGCGCATGATGATTACACACGTTTACCTTGATAAGGATAGCGTAGTGCCGTGGCATTCGCACGATAATGAGCAGCTCACGTATGTTCTGAAAGGCGCTTTGAGATTTTGGCTTGGGGCCAATGGGGAGCAGGAGATTGTTGTACATGAGGGAGAAGTACTGGTCATCCCCTCCCATCTACCTCACAAAGCCGTTGCGCTTGAGGATACGTTAGATGTAGATGTTTTTTGCCCGCCAAGACAAGACTGGATAGATGGAACCGATGCGTACCTGCGTTAGCCTTCTCTTTGTGGCTTGCCTAGTTTCTCTAGTACAAGCTCAGACTCCTATCAGCGATCCCCCATCTTGGGCGGATGAAGCTGTTTGGTACCAGATCTTTGTTGAGCGATTCCGGAATGGAGATCCCGATAATGATCCTACACCAGAAGATATCCGTGGCTTTTGGTTTGGGCCGCAGCCGGAAAACTGGGCCACGACACCTTGGACGCACGATTGGTACAAACAGGAGGACTGGGCCCTGGAAAATGAGATGGAATTCTATACTGCTGTGCAATACCGGCGCTACGGTGGAGATTTGCAGGGGGTACTGGATAAGCTGGATTACCTGAAAGAACTGGGGGTTACCGCACTCTATTTGAATCCAATCAATGATGCACCTTCCCTGCACAAATTTGATGCACGCAACTATCGGCATGTGGATCGAAATTTCGGGCCTGACCCTGTGGGTGACCGCCAGATAGCGGAGGCAGAGGATCCCCTGGATCTGGATACATGGCAATGGACTGCAGCAGACAGCCTTTTCTTAAAGTTGATCAGGGAAGTGCATGCCAGAGACATGCGGATCATTCTGGATTACTCCTGGAATCACACGGGCGTGAGATTCTGGGCTTGGGAAGATGTTCTGGAGAATCAGCAGGAATCCGTATTCGCTGACTGGTACGAAATCAATGCTTTTGACGATCCAGCTACACCAGATACAAATGAGTTTTCATATGACGGCTGGTTGGGAGTTAAATCGTTGCCGGAGCTGGCAAAAATAGATGTCCCGCCCGGTCATATCCATGGTGCTCATGAGGGAAACTTGCATCCGGGACCCAAAGCTCACATCTACAATGTGACCAAGCGGTGGCTGGACCCGAACGGGGACGGCAACCCGGAAGATGGCTTGGATGGATTCAGGCTGGATGTTGCTGAGATGGTTCCCCTGGGGTTCTGGCGTGATTATCGCGAATTCGTCAGAAGCATCAACCCCGAGGTATACCTTGTGGGTGAGGTCTGGTGGGATTCATGGCCGCATCATATGGCGGATC
Organism: Rhodothermaceae bacterium bin80; assembly: GCA_002238805.1. Classification (GTDB taxonomy): domain Bacteria; phylum Bacteroidota; class Rhodothermia; order Rhodothermales; family Bin80; genus Bin80. Next base: position 40,799 of record MPNB01000023.1, read on the forward strand.
CTGTTCCCTGGGTTCAGGGAGACATTTTTGATGCGGTTATGAACTATCGCTGGTACATGCCAACGCGTAGTTTTTTTGCGCAGACCCCTCCGAACCTGACGGCGTCAGGTTATGTAGCTCATTTGGATTCCATTATGGCGGGTATTCCGACGCGTTTCTGGAACGCTATGATGAACCTTGCAGCCAGTCACGACACCCCGCGCATCAGCACCAGCATCTACAACCCTGTCCTGTACAAATACGGACAGCATCCCAGAGGTAACCCAGACTTCAAGGTGGAGCGCCCTGACGCACGGACGCGTGCTATTCAGGAATTAATTCTTGTGCAACAGTTCACCTGGTCAGGTGCGCCTCACATATGGAATGGGGATGAAATGGGCATGTGGGGCGGAGATGATCCAGATATGCGCAAACCGCTTATATGGTCCGATTACACCTTCGAAGACGAATTGACACATCCGCTTGGCCAGGAACGGAAACCCGATGTTGTGTCCGCAGACCTGCAATTAACCGGCTTGTATCGAGAATTGATTGCACTGCGCAAGGCGAACATGCGGTTATTCGTCAATGGTGAGACGAAATGGCTCGCGGTTGACGATGATCGCCGCGTATTGGCCTACGAGCGACGTCTGGGAGACGAACATGCCTTAGTAGTCTTCAACGCCTCGGATGACACCCACGAGATCACGATACCCGAGGGGACCTACCGACAGGTACACCCGACGGGTTCGGTAGTAACGACGGCTACGCTGAGTCTGCCACCGCTTACAGCACGCGTGTATCTATCCAATTCGAAGACGGCAGACGGCAATCAATAGACGGATGGCACTTGGGGTCAGCCCACAAGCTTCGCGTCCAGATTTATCGTAGTGCCAGTGTACAGCTTCGCTATAGGACAGCCTGTTCTGGTTGCTTCTGCGGCGGACTGGAAGCCATCTTCGTCAACTCCTGGCACGTCTGCACGAACAACCAGATCAATCGTGGAGATATGAAAACCTCCAGCCGGATCAGGTCCAAACATGACGCTGGCTCGGGTATCGACACGTTTTGCTGTGGTGCCTCGGCCGTCCAACTCATTGGATAGAGCCATGGAAAAACATCCTGAGATAGCTGCGGCAACAAAGTCTTCCGGTCCGACTCCCTGTTCGTCCTCGAAGCGGATACCGAAGGTAAAGGGCGTGTCTATGCCACCCCTGTCAATCTTGATTTGTCCGTTACCGGATTTAAGGTCTCCCTCCCAGGAGGCGTTGGCGCGGTTTACACTCGTTACAGACATAGGTACTTGGTTTGTGGATTTTCAGGAATAGTGCTGGCCGTTGATGGACCAACTCACAGTGATTGGCGCAGTTTTCTCAAGGATATGAGCCACTGAGCAGTATTTACTGATACTTAAATCTACGGCACGACGGACTTTCTCTGGATCAAGCGTTCCTCCAAACTCATAATGTACATGTAGTTTGGTAAACAGGGACGGCGTTTCGTTTTCTGCACGCTCGTATGTGATTACCGTGTCGAATTTTTGCAGATCCTGCCGTTGTTTTTTGAGAATTATGACAATATCGATTCCGCTGCATCCCCCCAAAGCCATGGCCACAGCCTGCATAGGACCCACCCCCTGGCCGCTCCCACCCTCGTCAGGACCGGTATCCAGGTGCAACGTATTGCCACTGCTGTTCGTAGCAAGAAAATGAAACTTGTCGTCCAAGCGCTGTAGTGTAACCTTGGGCATCGTATAGGCTTTTCGAAGTTGAGCCTGTTCAACAACGGTCGAGAGCACAGGATTCATATACTTGTCTGCAACCTGCCTCTGCAAATTCCGTAGCAAAATATGTACACCGGCTGAATCTACCGTCCAAATGAAACGAATCCATACTTATTCAGGGGTCGTAGGACTCATGATCATCGTGGCTGTGGTGCTGGCAGCTTCCAAACCTGAGCCCATTGCCCGGGATGTCATCAAAAAAGAGTACGAGGTTGAACCAGGAGGCACACTTTCCCTAGATATGGACAGAGGTGACGTCGAGGTGGAGTCTACACATGAGAATGTAGTCAAGATTGAACTCGAACGTCGTGCTCGCGCGGACGATCCAGACGAAGCTGAGGAAATTCTTAAGTCGGGGCATCGCTATGAGTTCAACAAGCAAGGCGACGATGTCAGTATTCAATCACGAATTGAAGGGAAACAGCGCCAAATGCGCTGGCGCAGAGGCAGAGGGGAGTCGATTAAAATTCGTCTTACCGTAAGAGTGCCCAATGAATATGATGTCAGCTTTAAGACAGGTGCTGGAAATATCACCATTATGGAGGTCTCGGGAGAGATTACGGGACGCACGGGAGCTGGCAATATCCTTTTAGAGGATATCAAAGGTGAGGTGGATGTAAAATCGGGAGCCGGAAATGTGGAAATTTCGGGCGATCTGGAAGAGATAGATGTGGCAACCGGGGCCGGAAACCTGACAATTTACGCTCAGGCAGATGAGATGAATGTTATGGCTGGAACGGGGAATGTGACGGTAGAGATGCAGGGACAGCCCCGTGGTGAAAGCAAGTTCCGGACCGGCGCAGGTAATGTATCGGTCTCGATCCCGGAAAATGTTCGGGTCGAAGTTGACGGCACTGCAAGTCTCGGGACAGTGACCTGTGAGTTCCCGATTGAGATTTCCAAGAAACTCCTGTCAAATTCGTTTTCCGGCGAGATCAACGGGGGAGGTAATGCTTCAATTACCCTAGTTGCTGGCGTAGGCAATGTGTCGCTGCTTCGCCACTAAGGGGGCATCCATAAATAACATACCCATTTTCCATCATTTTTCCATAAGTGCTAGTTTGAGCGGTCATTTTTACTGTTGATTGAGATCTGCCGTAACTTCGTTGACTCATTTTTTTGGTTTGTAAAGACAATCAGATTGGGACAGATTGGGCCTGTGTTTTTCGCCTATATGCTCCACTGAATACACACACGCTTGGGGCGATTGATTCTGGTGTCCTGGATCCACACATTTACCAAACGGGTTTACTCTGTATCCCCAGCGTATGACTTGCAGGTCTTTTATAGTCTTCATGGAGCCTGATCCTGTTATGATAGTATTACGATATAGTTACTACACACTACATCGTAACAGCTCATGAGACCTATCCGCTTCACCACCAATATGCTCACCGAGGTGCTGCAACGCAGGGCCATCGCCACCTTGCCCGAATTGGCCGCTGAACTCGGACATTGCTCCTCCAGCACAGTCTACCGAAAACTCAAGCAATTAGACTACCTTACCAGCTATTCCCATGGTGGAAAGTACTATGCGCTTCGCACATGCGCTGACTTTGATGCACACGGCCTGTGGTTTTGTAAGGACATTCGATTCTCAAACCACGGCACCCTTCGCAGCACCACCAAAAGGTTGGTAGAGATTTCTCCATTGGGCTATCGTCCGGTTGAACTTGACGAAGTACTGAAGGTCCGTACCATTGATACGCTTGCGAGCCTCGTCCGGGAGAATCAGCTTGCTCGCATTCGCTTTGAAAGGCAAAGTGTGTACTGCGCGGTGGATCCTGCGCGTCAACAGCATCAAATTGCTACCCGCCGGATCCATCGGACGGGTGAGCCCTTGCCTGGCTCCCTTCAGGCCGACCCTTCCACATCCGCGGCAGTTGCGCTGTTTTTCAGTTTACTCAATGAGAAGCAGCAACGCCTGTTTGCTGGTCTGACCTCCCTGTTGTGGGGCTATGGTGGAGACAAACGGGTCGCGAACTTACTCGGCCTGAATCGCAAAACCGTTCGAAGGGGGCGTCGGGAACTGCATGCTGGCGAAGTGGATCCGAACCGCGTTCGCAAACCGGGTGGGGGGCGGCCCTCCCTTCAAAAAAAACCCCCTGGATGATCGAACGGCCACTCCGATTGGTGCAGCCGGAGACAGCAGGCGATCCCATGGGAGGTCTGTTGTGGACCCGCCGTTCGCTATCAAAGTTATCCGTAGCCTTGAAGGAACATGGAATCAAGGTCTGTCCGACTACCGTGGGGAAGTGGCTCCGCTCTTGTGACTACTCCCCGCGAGTGAATTGGAAGTGTCTCAGTCGTACCGCACCGCCAGAACGGGATGAACAATTCTTGAAGATCTTTGCTCTGATTGAAGATTGTCGCGCAAAGGGCATTGGTGTGATCAGTGTGGACACCAAGAAGAAAGAATTGATCGGGCGATTCGCCAACGCCGGGGCCGTCTGGTGCAAGACCCCAACACGGGTCAACGATCATGACTTCCGGTCTCAAGCCAAGGGCCGGGCGGTGCCCTATGGAATCTACGATTTGCAGGCCAATCGCGGTACCGTCTTTGTCGGAGATTCCAGCGACACCCCAGCGTTCGCTGTGGATTGTATCACGCACTGGTTCAACACCGAAGGGCGAAAGCACTACCCGGATGCCGACCAACTCGTGATTCTGGCCGACTGCGGAGGATCCAACAGCAATCGCGCGCGGGCATGGAAGTATTTCCTGCAAAAAAATCTTTGCGATCCGCATCAGCTACAGGTTACGGTGGCCCATTATCCCAGCGGTTCAAGCAAGTGGAACCCCATCGAACATCGCCTCTTTAGTCCCATCAGCTGCAACTGGGCTGGACGCCCCCTGGACAGCTGGGAGACCATGCTGAACTACATTCGCACCACGACCAACAAGTCTGGATTACGTGTAGACGCAGTTCGAGTGACCAAGCAATATCAGACCGGAGTTAAGATCAGCAAAGAACAGATGGCTGAGCTTAAACTTACCTCCAACAAAATACTCCCCAAGTGGAACTACGATATCTATCCGAATG